>JADYZK010000199.1 GCA_020853175.1 Bacteroidales bacterium | reverse complement strand
TCCTACGCCAACTACACAACGTCCAAAAAGCCAACTCGAAGAACTGTTTGGCGATTTCTTTCCGCAGCCTGCTGAACCGGAAGTGGAATATGAAAGCCTGGAAGATATTCAACCTGAGATTGTTGAGCCATTTAGTGAGTTTGATGAGAAATACAAAAAATATATGGGTATTTTGGATCAAGAAACCACTACCGTGGAAGAAGATTTCTATGATCGCAAAATAGAACCTCGGAGCGCAAATGGCCTATCGGAAATTGAAAATCAACACCAAGATTTTCGCTCCGCATTTAACCTGCGTCAAGCAATGATCTATCAAATCTTGCTGCAAAGGCCTGATTATTAGTCTGGCAGGTAGGCATTTGGCATTTTTTAATCGCTCGCTCTACTTTTTGTTAATTAATGTGAAAATTATTTTATCTTTACCGACCTTTAACGCACAAAAGATTATTGTAACATAAATTAAACCAGTATGTTAAAAAATTTACTTATTACCTTGGGTATTGTATTGAGTACCTTTACTTTAACTTATGCCCAACAAGGAAGGCTGCAAGGAAAAGTTTATGAAAAGGACAACCGAGAACCGGTGGCTTTTGCCAACATTATCCTCGAAAACGGGGGAACTGTTGTGGGTGGAGCCACTTCAGACTTTGATGGAAACTATGTAATCAACCCTATACCTCCGGGAAAGTACGACCTCAAAGCAACCTTTGTCGGTTACAATCCAGTTGTTGTTAAAGGGATTACCATCAGTGGTAATCAAATCACCTTTTATGACATTGTTATGTTGAGTACTTCCATTGATCTTCAAACAGTTGAAATCATTGAGTATAAAGTTCCTTTGATCTCTAAGGACCAGACCACCAGCGGGGCTTCGGTGACTGCCGAAGAAATTAAGAAAATGCCCAATCGTTCTGCCGATGCTGTTGCTGCAACGGTAGGTGGAGTTTTCTCTTCAGATGGAGAGCGCGGCAACGTTCGTGGTGCCCGATCCGATGCTACTGCCATGTATATTGATGGTGTGCGCGTAATTGGTAACAGCAGCGTGCCACAGTCGGCCATTGAACAGGTGGACGTTATTTTGGGCGGAACTCCTGCGCAATATGGCGATGCCACAGGTGGTATCATCAACGTAACCACCAAAGGACCTTCACGTAAGTTTGGTGCCGGTATCGAACTCGAAACCTCAGAGCTGCTCGATGCTTATGGCCACAATCGCGTGGGCTTTAACTTGCAAGGGCCACTCATTAAAGGTAAGAAACAAGAAACTGCCCTCTTAGGATTTTTTGTTGCCGGCGATGTTGGCTACAACAGAGATGGCGCCATTTCGTCAAAAGGATATTACAAAGCCACCGACGCTACACTTCAAAATCTTCAACAAAATCCACTTCGTCCTACCGGTCTTGGTTTTGGAACCTATCGCAATGGCGAGTTTGTGCGTGTTGCCGACCTTGAAACAACCAAAAGATCTATGAATACTGAGAATTACAGTATCAACCTTTCGGGAAACATCAACGTAAGAACCACCGAAACCATCAACCTTACTTTTGGAGGTACTTACAATAAGTCCAATGGCAATGGCTTCAGTTATTCAGGCTCCTTCTATAACTGGGACAAAAATGGCGAATACAACAACAATACATGGCGTGTGTTTGGTAGGTTTACCCAACGTTTCCCTACGGATAACGAAAGCACTTCGATCATCAAAAACTTCTACTACTCCATTCAAGCCGACTATACCCGCCAAATGAATTCGTATGGCGACCCCGATCATTACGAAAACCTTTTCAACTATGGGTATCTCGGAAAATTCTCTGTTTATAAGCAACCCACCTTCGAGCGTGAAAATGTTGTTGTGGACGGAAAAACGTATAGAAACGTGATGGTATTGAAAGGTTGGGACAATGATACTTTAGTGACTTGGAATCCCGGTACTGCAAACCCTTTGATTTCAAATTATACCACTTCTTATTTTAATACTTACGAAGGTCAACCCGAAGATCACTTTAGAAACTTAGACGATGTTGTTCTTGGAGGTGCTTTGATTAATGGAAACGGACCAACAGGTTATTACAGCCTTTTCCAAGCCCCCGGAACCATTCAATCTGGCTACGGAAAAGATGATAACGATCAATTTGGAATTAACGTAGCTGGTTCGTTGGACATCGGAAACCATGAAATCAAACTTGGTTTTCAATATGAACAACGCACCAACAGAGGAATTGATTATGCGCCTGTAGGCCTTTGGACTTTGATGAGAGGATTAACCAATTTTCATATTTCAGAGTTAGATGTGGACAACCCTTTCGTGGTGAGCTATGATGGAATTGTTGACACCGTGAAATATTACAGAAACTACGACGCCAACTCGCAGCGTACTTTTGACCAAAATTTAAGAACCAGCTTAGGTTTGCCAGTGGATGGACTTGATTATATCATTATTGATTCCTATGATGCCAGCAACAATACCATTGAATATTATGACAAAAACGGGATGCGACATACTGTTGGTACAGGCGAAAAGCCTTTCTCAATTGATATGTTTAGCCCCGATGAGTTGCTCAACGATGGAAATTCATACGCCAGTTATTACGGCTTCGATTACAAAGGAAACAAACTAACCTCCCGTCCAAGCTTTGAAGATTTCTTTAACCAAAGAGATGAAAATGGAATGTACACCCGTCCTGTTGGTGCTTTCCAACCCATTTATATGGCCGGTTATCTTCAAGACAAATTTGCCTTTAAAGACCTTATCTTTAATATAGGTGTTCGTGTGGACCGTTTTGATGCCAACCAAAAAGTATTGAAAGACCCTTACCTCTTCTACAACGCTAAAACTGCCGGTGAGGTAAGCACTATTGGTGGAACTCCT
>JADYZK010000198.1 GCA_020853175.1 Bacteroidales bacterium | reverse complement strand
AGGTTGGCATTGGCGCCTGAAGCCACCACAATACAGTTCTCTCCATTGGAATCAACCGTTATCAATGCCACGCCGGAGGGGTTGTTGGGATCGGAAAAAATGTAGTCAGTGTGGATGTTTTCAGCATTATAAAGCATCACCGATTGTTTGCCGAAAACGTCGTTTCCGGTTTTTGAAATAAGGGTAACGTTTCCTCCCATTCGGGCAGCTGCAACGGCTTGGTTGGCTCCCTTGCCCCCCGGATTCATGAAAAACTTTCCGCCTAAAACGGTTTCTCCCGGAATAGGTAATCTGTCGGCTTTGATAACCATGTCGGTATTACAACTTCCAACAACTGTAATTTTTTTGGTGTGCATAGTTCGTGTTGATTAATTCTCCCACAAAGCTATCACTAAGCCTTAGGAAGTAAACCCAAATAAGCCCCCATTACAACAATTACAAATGGGGATACAAAATTCACTTGATGTTTAATATCATTCATATTCAATTATTTAATGATATTTCTATTTATCATTTTGAATGATATTCAAGAATTATAATTAACTTAGCAGAAAATTAATCCGAATTCAAATAAATGGTCAATTGTTCAAATATTCCGCTTAACCCCCTTGTTATTAAATAGATATCAATCGATTGCGGAAATACTGAAGATTGCAATTTTTTTGTTGTTGCGGGTTTAAATCCTTTTTGAAAGTTTTCTAAATGAAAAAAACCACCGTTTATGACCAAGTTTGAGTCACTGGTTCAGCTGGTGCACTCCATGTCGCGTTCTGAAAAGAAGAAATTCAGTGTCGCCACTTCTTGCCGAAAAACAAAGCCGGACTACCTCATTTTATATGAGATTTTGGAGGCAGAACCCAATATGGAAATGGAGGTGCTGCGCGAAAAATTTAAACTCAAAAAGCCAAAAACGGCCTTCGACAGTGTGGTGAACTATCTTTTTGACTTGCTGCTCGATCAGTCGCTCGATCTGCGTTCGACACAAGACAAACACTATCTTTTATTTAACAAAATACTCAAGGCCAGGGTTTTATTTGAGAAATCATTGTATGATGAGTGTTTTGGTTTATTGAAAACAGTCGCCTTACAGGCCGAAAAACTCGAAAACTACCATGCTCTTTTGTTGGCCGGAAGGCTCGAGTTAGAGTATTTGTTGGCCCTTAATTTTCCAAACATCAGCGAAGAGGAGTTGCTTAAAAAACAATTCAAACTCAACGAATCAATCAAAATCCTTCGGAAAGTAAACGAGCAATCGGCCTTGTACGAAATCCTCAAACACCGCCTGCATACCAAAGGCTACTCGCGTTCGGAGGAAGATAAAAGGTATTTAAATGATTTGGTTTATAGTGAAATCAGCATTGTGGCCTCATTGGCTCCCGAAAACTTTGAAATTACCAAACTGCACCAGCTTTTTCAATCCGATTATCTCATCAGCGTTGGCGATTACAAATCGGCTTTGCGCTCTTATTTTGAGCTCAGCAACCTTTTTGAAACCAACAAACACCTGTGGAGCAACCCTCCGGTGTATTATCTTTTAACGATTGAAGGCGTGCTCGAAAGCCTTAGAAGCATTAGAAACTATGCCGGTATGACCTACTTTATTGATCAGCTGAAGAAAATTACCGACACTTCGGTGGAGTTTAAAACGCATACTTTATGCACGATTTTCTTGTATGAGCTATACCCTCACCTCGATCAAGGTAATTTTGCTTCGGCCTCTGCACTAATGGCCGATTACAAAGAAAATCTTTACGCCCGCATGTTTACGTTAAACCCTTCGCGACAGGCCGAGCTTTGTCTTTACACCGCTTTGATTTATTTCGGAAAAGAAGAGTACAACAAAGCGCACCGTTTTCTGAGCCAGATTATCATCCGTGGAAAGACCTATTATTTTTTGCCCATGTACCGCACCATCCGCATGGTGGGCCTGATGATTCTTTATCATTTGGCTGACTACGAACTTATTAGCTATCAATGCCGATCGCTTCGGCGCGAGTTGGCCGGCGAAGAAAAGGGCTACAAGATGGAAAGGTTTTTGCTTCTTTTTCTTCAGAAACAAATTCCAATGCAGCAAAGCCAGCGCATGAAATTGTGGCAAAAGGTGGAGCCTGAGTTAGACAGCATCCGAAAAGATATTTTTGAACAGCAGGTGCTGCGCATCTTCGATTTCACCGCTTGGGTGGAAGCGTTGATGACCAATTTTCCGCTTTCTACCATTCTCGGACTCAAAAACAAACAACACCATTAAAGCTTTTGGGTTAAAAGAAACTACGCCTAACGCTTGTGCTTTTCTTGATCAAGGATAACAAAGTCGAGTTTTTTTCGGGCGAGGTCCACGTTTTTTACCTGCACTGTAACCGGATCGCCGAGGCGATAAACTTTGCCGTAGCTTTGGCCGATTACGCGGTAATTGTCCTCATCCAAGTAGTAATAATCGCCGGGCATTTCGCTATACCGTACCATGCCTTCGCATTTGCTTTGTTTGAGCTCGACAAAAATTCCATATTTGCTCACGCCCGAAATCAAAGCTTCAAACACCTTGCCCACCTTATCAGAAAGGTATTCAGCCTGTTTGTATTTAATGGACTCGCGTTCCATTTCGGCAGCGCGGCGTTCCATTTCAGAGGCGTGTTTGCATACGGGCTCCAAAGCGTCGGCACTAACGCTGTCTTTGTTATCTATTAAATAGCGTTCGAGCAAACGGTGGGCAATCAAGTCGGGATAGCGGCGGATGGGCGACGTGAAATGGGTATAATACGGAAAAGCCAAGCCGTAATGACCGATGTTTTGGGTGCTGTATTCGGCTTTGGCCATGGTGCGGATGGCAATAGTTTCGACAAGATTTTTCTCGCCTTTTCCTTCCACAGCTTTGAAGAGATCGTTGTATGATTTCACCAAACCTTGCCGCGAGCTGATGTTCATGCTGTAGCCTAACTTGCCGATGAACTGAAGAAAAGTGTTCAGCTTTTCGGGATTGGGTTCGTCGTGTATGCGATAAACAAAGGTTTTGACTTTTTTGCGGCCTTGCGGTTTTCCAATCTTTTCGGCCACAGTACGGTTGGCCAAAAGCATAAAGTCTTCAATCAGCATGTGGCTCTCCTGCTGCACTTTAACATAAGTGTCAATTGGTTTTCCGTTTTCATCGAGAATGAATTTCACCTCTTCGGAATGAAAATTAATGGAGCCGGCTTTCATGCGTT
>JADYZK010000197.1 GCA_020853175.1 Bacteroidales bacterium | reverse complement strand
TAAGACCTCGCTGCCGTGTTGTAGAATAAGGTGTTCAGTGCCTTCTGTATCCATTTTTATCAAATCTATTGCATGATGGTTGGTTTGCGCAAAAAGATCGAGTGTGGTGGCCTTCACTTTTACTTTCACAAAGTTTTTGCCTTGGGTTTTGCTTCCCGCGTTGCTTTCACCGGCAAGGTTGTGTTCGAGGTAGGTGTATTTTTTGTTTTTGATTTCGTAAAAAACAAGCTCTCCTTCACGTTCTGCTAAGGCCACCGACTCCACTTGAATGTTGTTGAAGTGGTTGGCTTGTACGTTTTTTTTGAAATAGTACAACGGTCCTGTTGCCGGTTCAAATCCAACTACTTGCATATTTTTATTTTCTGAGGCCGCAAGAAGTGAATAGTAACCAATGTTAGCACCGATATCATAAAAACACTGCATCTTACCGATCAAAGCCAAGAAAATAGACGTATATTCAAAATTCATGGCACCGCCTTCCCAATACAGCAAATGCGTGAGGTAATTGGTTTGGTTGGTGTAAAGATTGATTTTTTGATTCTTTGAATCGTACATCACCATTTTTCCCGCCGGGGGAAGTTTTACCTTCACAGGCAAAAGAGGAAGCAAGCTTTTGTTGATGTTCCGCAAGAGGAAATTGACTTGTGGATAGTAGATGAGCTTATAAAATAATTGCTTCATATTTAATTGGTTACATTCATGTTTTTGCTATTCTTGGAAATCAACAGCAATGGCTACAACGTTGGCGAAGTTAGTGAAAAGTAATTTATTGCAAGACGAAAAAATAGTCGAAATTGAATGGGCTTCAATGCTTTCTCACGTTAGAGAATGACAACTTCTATCATCAAACAAAAATCATCCGTCAAATCAAGCCATTCTCCACTTACCTTTGCTTCTCCTGTTTTGAACAAAACCATTTCAAGATGAAAGCTTTTCCTTTGGCGTTAATTTGTGGGTTGTGGCTCACGGCATGCAACCCTGCAGCAAATTCTCCTGAATCAACACAAAATGTTGGATTTGAATCAGATACCGATGATTATACTGCCTATGTGAATCCCATGATTGGGACAAAAAACATGGGGCACACTTTTCCCGGAGCTGCTGTTCCCTTTGGGATGGTGCAACTCAGTCCGGAAACGAACAAGCTTAAAATGTTTCTGCCGGATGGCACTTACAATGCTGAGGCTTATCGTTATTGCAGTGGCTATCAATTTAATGACACCACTATTTTTGGTTTTAGTCACACCCATTTCAGTGGCACTGGTCATTCCGATCTCGGCGATATTTTGATTCTTCCGGTGGTGGAACCCATCAACAATGAAAATCCTACGGTCAAAAGCGAAAAAGGTTTTTCAGATGCTTTCAGTCATGATGATGAAAAAGCCTCACCGGGTTTTTATAGCGTAAGGCTGAAAAAGAATGGCATCAAAGCAGAGATGACCGCAACAGAGCGCGTGGGATTTCATCGTTATACTTTTCCCGAAACGGATCAAGCCCATCTGATCCTCGATTTGATGGCCAATATTTATGACTATGATGGTAAAAATGTTTGGACCTTTTTGCGGGTCGAAAATGATTCTACGGTAACCGGCTACCGACAAACCACCGGCTGGGCCCGCACACGCACGGTTTATTTTGCTATGAAGTTTTCTCAGCCTATCAAGGCGTATGGCCGATTCCGTGCCGATGCAACTCCCTATAAAGGTTTTTATAGAAAATTCAACGAATCTGAAAACTTTCCAGAGATGGCGGGAAGGGAGTTGCGCGCGTATTTCAATTTCCATACCGTTCAAAATGAACCTCTTATGCTTAAAGTGGCGCTGTCGCCGGTGAGTACTGAAAATGCGCTGAACAATATGGCTGTTGAGGCTCCAAACTGGGATTTTGACGGTGTAAAAAAACTCGCTCAGCATAAATGGAATATAGAACTGAGCAAAATAAAAGTCGAAACAACTACTCTCGCTGACAAAACTACTTTTTATACCGCTCTCTACCATACCATGTTAAGCCCGATTTTGTATGAAGATACGGATAAATCTTATCGTGGTCTGGATCAAAATAACCACCGCTCTGAGGGTTTTACCAATTACACCATTTTTTCGTTATGGGATACCTATCGCGCACTGCATCCGCTGTTGAACCTGCTGCATCCGCAACGCAACAACGATATGGTACATTCCATGTTGGCTCATCACGACCAGAGTGTGCACAAAATGCTCCCTATTTGGAGTCATTATGCCAATGAAAACTGGTGTATGATCGGCTATCATGCTGTTTCTGTCATGGCCGATGCAGTAGCGAAAGGTACGACCAACGCCGATTTCAACCGTATTCTCGACGCTTGTGTGCATACTGCCGAAGTGCGTTATTTCGATGGTTTGGGCGATTATATTGATATGGGTTTTGTGCCTGAAGACAAAAGCTCCAACGCGGTTTCCAAAACATTGGAATACGCCTACAACGATTGGTGCATCGCTCAAATAGCCAAAAAAGCAGGTCGGATGGATGTTTATCAGCAATTTATGGCACGCTCAGAATCTTATCGAAAGGTGTATAATGCAACTTCTGGTTATATGCAACCTCGCCTCAGCAATGGCAGTTGGAAGAAAAATTTCGATCCTTTTGATACCCATGGACAAGGTTTTATTGAAGGCAATGCCTTGAATTATGGATTGTATGTGCCGCATCAGCTTGACACGATGATTGCGATGATGGGTGGAAAAGAGAGCTTTTCAAATCACCTTGATATGATTTTCAACACGCCGATTGAAGACAAGTATATCATTAAAAATGAAGATATTACCCGTGATGGCATCATTGGTAATTATGTCCATGGCAACGAACCGGGTCACCATATTCCTTACCTGTATAATTGGACGAACGACAGTTGGAAAACGCAGGAGAGGGTGCGGATGATTCTCGCCACCATGTACAGCGACAAGGAGGATGGTTTATGTGGCAACGACGATGCCGGACAAATGAGTGCGTGGTATATTTTCAGTGCGATGGGTTTTTACCCTGTGTTGCCGGGTTCGACGGATTATGCTTTGGGCAGCCCCTCGGTTCAGAAGGCTACAATTCAACTTGAAGACGGCAAACAATGGGTTGTGAAAACAATCAATCAATCGGCTGACAACGTGTATGTTGAAAAAATATTCTTGAATGGTGAACCATTGAAAACACCATCAATTTCGCACGATGTGATTAAAAAAGGTGGAGAAATCATTTTCTATATGACACCTCAAAAGCCGATGCTTTAACATTGCTGAAAGAGTTTTAAGGTTTTGCCAAACTTTAAAATTTGAATCGCTTTTGAAATTAAGCCAACTGTGGATTTTCTATTTTTTCCTCGGTAAGATCTTCCTCTAAACGTAAATTGTCAATTATAAAACGTTGACGCTCAGGGGTATTCTTACCCATATAATAATCCAAAATTTCGGGTATTGACAGATCACGACGTAAAATTACAGGGTCTAATCGCATAGTGGGACCAATAAAAAACTTAAACTCATCGGGAGAAATTTCTCCCAACCCTTTAAAACGTGTGATTTCAGGATTGACACCCAACTTTTTAAGGGCTGCAATGCGTTCTTCGTCGGAATAGCAATAGATGGTTTCTTTTTTATTTCGGACCCTAAAAAGAGGTGTTTGAAGGATGTAAACATGGCCGCTTCTAACCAAATCGGGATAAAATTGAAGAAAAAAGGTGAGCAACAACAGCCGAATGTGCATCCCGTCCACGTCGGCATCGGTAGCGATTACAATGTTGTTGTAGCGCAAGTTTTCAATCGAATCGTCAATGTTAAATGCGGCTTGCAAAAGGTTAAATTCTTCGTTTTCATAAACAACCTTTTTAGTTAAACCATAGCTGTTCAGTGGTTTACCTTTTAAACTAAAGACGGCTTGCGTTTGCACATCACGGCTTTTGGTGATGCTTCCCGAAGCCGAATCGCCCTCGGTGATGAAAAGCGTGGTTTCAAGTCGTTTTTCGTGATTGGTGTTGAAATGGATGCGACAATCGCGAAGTTTTTTGTTGTGCAAACTCACTTTTTTTACACTTTCACGGGCTAGCTTCTTGATGTTGGCCATGTCCTTGCGCTCTTTTTCGCTTTGCAAGATTTTCCGATGCAAAGCATCAGCCGTTTCAGGATTGATGTGTAAGTAATTGTCTAAATGCTTTTTAATGATGTCGCCAATAAAATTGCGGATACTTCGTCCGTTGGCTTCCATCGTCACCGAACCCAATTTGGTTTTGGTCTGCGACTCGAAAACTGGTTCTTGCACCTTAATGCTGATGGCAGCCACCAGCGAATTGCGGATGTCGGCAGTGTCGTAATCTTTATTATAAAATTCCCTAATGGTTTTCACAATGGCCTCACGGAAAGCATTTTGGTGCGTTCCACCTTGGGTGGTGTGTTGCCCGTTCACAAAACTGTAATATTCTTCGTTATAGGTGTTGTTGCTGTGGGTGAAAGCGCATTCAAAATCTTCTTCTTTGATATGAATGATAGGGTACATCATGGTTTCAGCCCCGGCCATATTGCGTTCCAACAAATCGAGCAAACCATTTTTGGCAAAAAACTTTTGTCCGTTAAAAATGATGGTCAAGCCGTTGTTCAAAAACACATAGTTCCACAACATCTCCTCCACATAGTCGTGCAGGTAGCGGTATTTTCCAAAAATCGCCTCGTCGGGAATAAAACTGATGATGGTTCCCGGCCTGTCAGTGTTGGGTTCGATGGGTGCGTCATACGTTAACGTACCTTGTTCATATTCAACAATCTTCGTTTGTCCTTCGCGGATGGATTGTGCTTTAAAATAACTCGAAAGGGCGTTCACAGCTTTTGAACCAACCCCATTTAAGCCCACCGACTTTTTAAATGCAACAGAATCATATTTTGCCCCTGTGTTGATGCGGCTCACACAGTCAATCACTTTTCTGAGTGGCATTCCGCGGCCATAATCCCTAATGGTGACCTTAGCCTCGTCAATGGTCACCTCAATGGTTCTGCCATTTCCCATCACAAACTCATCAATGCTGTTGTCAATTACCTCTTTTAGAAGTACATAAATACCGTCATCATGTGAGTTGCCATCGCCAAGTTTGCCGATGTACATTCCCGGACGCAACCTGATGTGTTCTTTCCAATCCAGCGTACGAATGCTATCGTCGTTGTAATTCTCTGACATAAAAAAATATTTCTGCAAAAATAGCTTTAAAAACGCAACAGCATAAGGGTGAAAAACGAAAGCTGTCAACAATGAGATGCTTTTCTGCAATGAGATCATCGCTGTAAAAGGCCAAAAAAATGCACTTACCTATACCCTTTTATAAATTTTTTTGTCCTTTAATTGGAAAATCAATACTTTTGGGAAGGTTTAGCAGAAAAATTGAGTTTGTTTAAAGGTTTTTGAATCAGTAGAAGTTTTTGATTTCAAAAATTCAAAGAAAACTTTTGGGAAGTATTCATCCACTGGTTTTTACAACCCATTTATTTTAACGAATTACTTTTTGTGCACCACCGTATATTTTTAAAACCACAACCAATCCATGATTTCAAATTCTATTCGTTATCATCTCGCTATGGCCATTGCGCCCGAAACAAGCGCAGAAAGATGCGCAGCTCATTTTCTTCAAGCCCTTGTAGCGCATGGACTTGCTGACGAAGCCCATTTTTGGACGATGGAAAAGAAAACCCATCGCGCTGCTCTCTCGCAACCTGAAAAGGTGTTTTTATTGGCACAATATCCAAAAAAAAGCATTGATAATGAAACGGTTAATTATGATGGTCTTTCTGATACACTTCATCTAAAAGGTTTTCTTGTTGCGCCTGATTTGAACGAATGGCCTCACAAAAAAACTACTTCTTCTCAGCTTCAAATATTACTTTCTGTTGATAATCAATATTTTATAGAGCTTATTTCAAATTCCGATACAAACCAAGGCGAAAATAAAATCGTATCTTTTACTTCGGAGGATTATGAGCTGTTGCAACCTATTTTATACAAATTGGCCGCGCAACTCAACGCCATCGAAAAGGCAGAGCAACAGCGCACCAATGAAGACAGCTTCAAACCTTTGTTGCTTCGTGAAGCTTTTCAACATAAAATTTTGGCCACGCTCAGCCACGAATTGCGTAACCCATTGAATATCATTCTTGGCTATCTTGATATGCTGTCGGAATCCAAACTCACCAAAGAACAGCAAGGGCATCTTGAGATTGTTCACGACACGGCCACCAGCTTGTATTACACCATCAAGCGTGTGTTTCAGTTCACAGGTCATGCCTTACATCAGCAGTCGCTGAGCATCAGTGCCTTTCATCCTGAGGTATTGCTAAAAAATCTGGAGCAGGTACTGCAACATCTCGCCATCAAAAAAAGACTTAAATTGACTTTCAAGAGAGATGAAAACTTGTCGCAATGGCTTTTAGGTGATGTGTCGAAGCTTAATGACGTCTTCATTTATTTGATTGACAATGCCATCAAATTTACCGCCAATGGCGAAATTGAAGTGAATGCAAAGGTCGTAACCGAAACCGATGATTTTGTGGTCGTGCAATTTGAAGTCACTGACTCCGGAAAAGGGATTCAAGAAGACCAATTTGAGCATATCACAGATTTTTTTCAGCAAGAAGACAATGGCATTACGCGTCAATATGGTGGCTTAGGTTTAGGCTTGAGCATTGCAAAAGTTTTTGTGGAAGAGATGGGGGGAAGCCTCCACCTGAACAGCCAAAAAACTGGGGGAGCAGCGATTGTTTTTAGTCTTCCTTTTCAAAAAGACCTGCTACATTCCAATAACAGTTTGCATTTGCAGTATTCAGTTAATGAGTCACTTACAAAAAATATTAAAGTTTTGTTGGTGGACGATGATACCTATCAGCGGGAAATGGGAAGCAAAATACTTAAAAATTGGGACATCCATTTTGCCGAAAATGGCTTGGATGCTATTCGGTTTTTGAAAGACAATCCTGACACACAAGTCGTTTTGATGGACATTAGAATGCCGTTGCTTGATGGCATTAGTGCCACCGAAATTATTCGTAACGAGCTCAAATCAAAAGCTTTAGTTGTTGCCGTATCGGGCGAGGTGCAAGAAACAACCATCACGGAATGTATTGAGGCCGGCATGGATGCCTTTGTTCCAAAACCTTACGACAAAAAACTTCTGATCCAAACTATTGTTGATAAACTCAACCGACCGGAGCTGCTGTCGCAAGAGCATCCAGCAGCCAAAGGTTTTCCGCTTGCCGGGCTGAAAGCATTGGTGGTAGAGGACGACAAAATGCTTCAGCTGCTTAGTTCGCGCTACCTCAAAGATGCTCGCTGCCAGTTTGATCTTGCTCCCGATGGAACTACAGCACTTGCGTTTTTTGAAGCAAATACTTATGATTTTGTGCTCTTAGACATCTATTTGCCCGATATGACCGGCTTTGATATTGCATCGGCCATGCGCGAAAAATCGGAGGAAAGTTGCATTATTGCCTACAGCGGCGATGATACTTCGCAAACTAAATTATCTTGTATTGCAT
>JADYZK010000196.1 GCA_020853175.1 Bacteroidales bacterium | reverse complement strand
GATTTGAACGATCAACAGCGTATAGCTACCAAAAACGTAGATGAAAGGAGAAAAAAGAATTAAGTACAAATCAAAATGCCCACCCAGCATGGGTTCTGAATATTCTTTAATCATAAGGCTGTCAGCCAGTTGGAAATGGGTATATTTGAATGCTGCATGGTTATATAGGCCCAAATCCAATGCATAAGTCCTGAAAAAGTAGTGATTCACCAAAGAAACAAGGGCATACAATAGGGCAAAAGAAAAACTTATGAGCAGAATATATCTGTGTTTTTGTATCATCTCCATATTAGAATGGCTTAAAACTATTGCTGATCAGTCTTTCAGGGATTTGAGTCATTTTAGAATTTTGATATTGGGTATGGTTGATCATTTTTTGTTCTTTGTTCTTTGTTTTTTGTTTTAGCTGGCGCAAGCCACTGTCCACTAACGACATGCGTCAGCCTCTTGTCCCTTGTCACTCTCATAACTATTCACTGTTCACCATTCACTATTCACTGTTCACTGTTCACTATTCACTGTTCACTCTCTTGTCTCTTTTTATTCCTTAATGATTTTTTTCACTTCCACTTTGTCTCCACTTACAAGTTGAAGCAGGTATATTCCGGCTTTCAGTTCTGATAGATCAAGCGTTGATCGCTGTCCAATCATTTTTTCGCTATGCACTTCCTGTCCGGTGAGATTGAAGATGGTAACAGTACCCACGCTATTTTTTTCAGCTTCGAGCGTTAAACTGTTTTTTGCAGGGTTTGGAAATATTGAAAACAAAGGTTCTAATGCGCTGTTTTCGGCTGTTCCTACTATGATTTCACTTCCGCAAACTACCCCATTCTTTTTGAAATAAACAATATATTGCCTATACTCAGTATAATTTTGATGTGCATAATCAAATTTTCGATAAAAATTATCGTACAATCCGAGTCCAAACACATAGGTTTCTGTTTCAGTAGGGGGAGGCCCAAAGGCATCTATATTTCCCCAACAATTCCTCGATTCACAGTAGCCTGTCCCTATGTTTATTGAGGATTTGAATCGCATTAAACTTAAACCGCAGTAGGATAATTTGCGTAAACTCCTCCCCATAAGTGCATCATCCTGATTGATCTCATCGAAAGGAAGACCAATGATAACCAAGTTTTTATTGTACACCAATTGTATGGTATCATCAATAAAGTTCGTATAATCCGCATTAAATCTTTCATATATTGCTTTATAACGAACAATATTTGCAGAATCAGTTCTTTCGAGGATAGTATATTTCGTAAAATAGTTGTAATTATAGATAGTTTGACCCTGCCAATGAAACAGTGAATAGTAATTGTATTGAATTTCATCGCCCGGTTGAAAATCATACACCATCCCTTGTGTTATGCTGTATAAGCCGGCATTTGGGGCATTATTTCCAATTAAACGCAGTGGAATTAAACCATTTGGAAATTTATCAACATGAAAAAACTGGATTAAACCGAGCGTTTTTCCCACCATAATCATATAATTGTTCAAAGGCGATTCGATGGTATTCCCCGCATGATCGAAATGTTTGATTCGGTACTGCTGCACAGAATCTAAAAGACCAAGAACTGTCAATGTGTCTTTGCCTTCATAAGTAATTGAAAATCTTCTTGTTGCATCTTCATAAAAATAGGACGAATCGCCTTCAACCGATGGAAACTTCATGTGAAGAAGGCCGTTGGCCCAAGTAATAAACTTATACTCGTGGTTTTCGTTGAAATAAACAGTACTTCCCATCCATTTTGGTTTGTTTTGAGGACGACACTGGTCATTGCCCCAAAAATTACAATCGGTTCCATCCACCCATAGATTGCTGATGTCTTTGTAAACGTGATAAACCGAATCTTCTCCATTGAAGCCGACCGAATCAAATTTTAAATTCAAGGTTGAATCCATTTCAGGCAATAGGGCAAAAACTTTTAGCGATGCGGGCTTGAACAACTTATAGTTCTCGCTTTCGGCATGGATGGAAAGAAGCAAAAAGGCAAACAAAATAATTTTTTTCATGGCCATTTACTTTTAATTGTTCTAAAATTATAGCTTATCTACTCTATCTTTACTATTAAATATGAATCAGTTACAAAAAGGATATGTGACTTTAATTTATCTTTCGTTAATTAGGTAAAGGTATGAAACAAATAACGGTAAATCTGTCACGAAAAAGTACATTTTTTGTTTGGAGGCTCTGCAAATATTTCCCTCCCTTCATTTGGGGTATTGATTGAATCGGGTTTTAGCACAGTTATTTGGCTAATCAGCTTCCTCCAAAAAAAATATTTCATTGACGGGCTTGTTAAAAAAACGCGATATTTTAAGCGATAAGACCGTGGAAGGTACATATTTATTGAGTTCGATGGAGTTGATGGCTTGTCGCGAAACACCCACTTCCATAGCCAATTGCTCCTGGGTGATGTTCAGGATGGCGCGTTCTACCTTGAGGTTATTTTTCATGTTCGAGGCTGGTTCTGTTGCGGTATTGAACGAATTGAAATCTTAGTATAAAAATGAACAGTAAAGTGAACATATTGAACACCATCACCGTGAGAAACCCAAAATCATAAAAAAAGATGAAACAAAAAATCAGCAGCGCGTACTGCGTATAGGTGGCCCAAACCAATGACTCAAAACGTGTTTGCGCAACAAATTCATCTTCAAATTTTTGCTTGGAAAAGGCCACCAAAACAGCTCCAACAATCACACCGATACCGATAACGGTCGCCGTGAGGTTGGTTGCGATCCATCCGAAATAGGTTCGGGTGCCAAAAAAAGGCATGTCGCTGTAAAAAGCAAAAGCTTTCAAATCCAGAAAATCGAACTTGAAATCCCAAAATACAATCGGAATTCCAATGAGGATAAAGGGAACTAAAATGATCCATCCGACTTTGCGATAGGCGTGGGGGAAAAGAAAACGTGTTTTCATGATCAATTGGATTAAATGTACCTACAAAAGTAATGTATTCATTACTATATGTCAAGTATATATTACATTTCTTTTTATGCTCGAACATACATTTCCTTTTCACTAACCCACCAGTTTCAGCTTCAGCGGATGAAATTGCATTAACTTATGGTGTAATTAAAAGCATTGCGGTACATTTGTAGAGTTGTAACGAGAATATAAACCCAAAGCGATCATTGTCTCAACTCAATCTGCTGAACGAAACTGATGCACACTCCATTTTTGAAACACGTTTTTAAGGCAAAAAGCAACAATATGTTGGCAATCGCGGCTGCTTGGGGTTGTTCAAAAAGTTTCTTTCGCTGGTCAGCATTTGTCATTTTAATTGTTTTTATATCCTCCTGCACCGCAACCCGTTTTATTCCTGAGGACAAGCTCTTGCTTCGCAAAGCAACGGTGGAGTTGGACAGCAAACCTTTGAACTTTGAAAAGGCAGATTTGGAATACCTGATTGCCCTCAAGCCCAACAACAAGTTCCTCGGCAACCGCATCCAGCTTTGGTTTTATTACTTTTCCGAATCACGGCAAAACAAGCGCTTTTGGCGCTGGGTGCATCGCAATTCGGGCGATGCTCCTGTGTATATTGACAAGTTCCAAAACCAAAACACGGCGCAACAGTTGTCGCGCTATGTTTACAACAAAGGGTATTTTAACAACCAAGTTGATTTTGAGCTAAAGCAACGAAAATCGCGTCTTGCTGCGGTAAATTTTAAGGTGCAATTGGGAACACCTTATATCGCCAACGAAATCACACGGGTGATTCCCGATTCTGTTTTGGCCCGATTTGTTGACAGCATACAACCCAACACATTGTTGAAAATTGGAGCGGTGTATGATGCTTATTTGATGGATGGTGAGCGCGACCGCATCACCAATTATTTGCGCGACAAGGGATATTTCAACTTTTCAAAAGATTTTATCTTTTTTAATGTGGACAGCAGCTTTTTGGCTCACCGCTACAACCTTGAAATGAAGATCGAAAATCCATCCTCAAATTCCAGTTCAGGTCTATATCATAAAAGATATTTCATTAAAAATGTTTTGGTTTTTCCAAGGCACAATCCTTTTGTTGCCACCACCGGAGCGTTTGATACTACTTCGGTTTTGTTGAACGGCAACATCGAACGGCGTTCGTCGGAAGTGAAATTTATTGCTGATGGCGATTTAAAAATCAAACCGACTATTTTCAATAATATCATTCAAATATATCAAAATGAACCCTTTAGCATCAGCAAACTTCGTCTGACATATAAAGGACTAACCAATTTAAAAATTTACAGGGCCTCTAACATCACCTTCGACACCTTGTTTCAACCGCCTTCAGCAATGGCTGCCGATACCAATTGGCTCAACTGCAACATTTATCTGCAACGCAGCAAAGTGAACGCCTATTCTGTTGACGTTGAAGGGACTAACTCGGGTGGCGATTTAGGCATCAGGGG
>JADYZK010000195.1 GCA_020853175.1 Bacteroidales bacterium | reverse complement strand
TGTCGGGGTTGATTTCGCTTACCGAGGTAAACAAATCAAAGTATTTCTGTTCGGCTTCGGCCAAAGCAGCCATCATTGCGGCTTCGTTAGCGCCTAAAGAGAAGGCATAATAAACATCAAATGATTGGCCAGGACTAATGCTAACAGGTGCTTGCGCAGAAATGGTAACACCGCCATCAAGGGTGTTAGAGACGTACTGAGGCATCATGGCTCCTGCAGTCATTTTACCCCAATAATAGGCATCAGTGTTGTAACCGTCGAACCATTCAAAAGTTTGCAATGACGAGAGGTTGGCCGAAAGTAGTTTCATGCCCATATTTGTACCTGCGCCGCGATGAAAGCGGGTAACATTTGTGGTGCTGTTATAGGTGGTGGTATCAAAGCCATATTCACCTTGAATTTCGGGAATGATGTCCAAGCCGATAGTGGCATTCACAGCAGCAGCGTCGGTGTTGGTAACATTGAATTTTAGGACGGTGAAGGCTTTATTGGTCCAACCATAAGCGCTCAAATTCACAATCACATGAGGAGGAAGATTGGAATAGGTGTTGTCATAATTGCCGTTGATTTGAAAATCACCCCAAACAGGAGTTTCAACCAAATAGGTGGAATCGTGGGTTTCAGCATCGTTGGTGTAATCAAAAACAGCTGTTTCACTTGTTCCCACAAGGATGGAGGCGCGTTGCAAATGGCGAACATCATCAGGAGTATAAAGACGGATTCTCCCGTATTCGTTCACAAGAATTTCCATGGCACCAGTGTTGAAATCGGCCTGAGCAAAAATGGAGCCGGCACCAAACAACATAAGAAAAGAAAAGAAGTAGATTTTTTTCATAGAATGATATTTTTTAATGATAGATGAAGAATAATCATTGTCAAAATTACTATTCTTTTCGTCCAAAGGCAAATAAATATGAAAGTTCAAGTGATGACGGAAGAGAGAGCCTTCACGCTAAAGGAAAAATAAATGATGAAATTAGACGCCTAATCTAGGATAGCAATAGCTATAAAATAATGTAATTAAGCCCACAAGCTTATCAACTGATGAACGAGGAGGTGCGCAGGTAGGTGGGATCGGGATAATAAATAAACAAACACGAACCATTTTCGATGGTTTCAACTACCGGTTGAATGAGCTCAGGAGGTAGGCTAGGACAGCCAAAACTTCTGCCCAATCTTCCATTCTTTTTAATGAAATCTTCGGTGGCATAAGTAGCACCGTGCATAATGATCTGACGCTTTTCGGCATTGTCATTGAAACCTTTTTCAATGCCCTCCAGCAGCAAGGAATAGCCTACTGTGGAACCGGTGTTGTGGTTTTTTGTGACATAAAAACCAAGGCTACTTTTATGTGTTCCGTTTTCGTTAGAGAAATGCTTGGCATACTCATCGCCCGTGTTTCTGCCGTGTGCCACCAAGGTATTGAACAGCAGCTTTTGTTCGCGACAATCAATCACATACAGGCGTTTGTTTTTGCTTGTCTGCGAAAAATCAACAATGGTTAAAATGTTAGGATTTTCGAGCTTTCCTTGTACTTCGAGCTTGTGGTGCCCGTTGAGCGCCAACTGAAAAACTTCATTGGAAAGTCCGTATTCTGATAAGTTTAATTGGTTATAAAGGTCGCTTTTTGTTGCTGCAACAGGTAGTTTGTTGTTGGAGCCTGCATGATTGATTACCGGAAGGAGCAAAAAAAGGAGATAGAAAAAGTGTTGCTTCATAGTTTAAAAAAAGGTTCTTTAGCATTTGAGAACCCCCAGATAACTCCTTTTTCAATTTTTAATTGTGAAGCGGGTCAATTATTTTTCACTCCATGATGTGTTTTTTTGCAAGTTCATTTTCAATTGTGGTGTTTTCAGTCTATAAATTCATGCGGTCTTGTTCCCTTCGCTATCATTTGGTTATGCCCTTGCACAAGTAATTCGGCCCGTCTCTCATCTCTGTTATAAACGTCTTTGTAAAAATTGAGATGTCCATCTTCATCCACCCAGGTGGTAAAATAGCCGATATAGACAGGGATTTCCTTTTTAAGGCTATAGCTTGTTTCTTTGCCGGCACGCATGGCGGCATCAATTTTTTGTGGTGTCCAGTTTTCGTCGTCTTGTAAAAGTGATAATGCAAGGTCTCTGGCCATTCCTACACGCACGCATCCGTGACTTTTTGCCCGATCTTCTTTTTTAAACAGACTCTTGGCCGGTGAATCGTGCAGATAGATGTCGTTGGAATTGGGGAACATAAATTTCACCAGTCCGAGAGAGTTGTATCTGCCCGGCAATTGACGCACTTGGCCATTGTTCCATTCCATATTGTGTTTTTTTAGGTAGTCCTTGTCTTTTTTCATAGCCGGAATCACTTCGTTATCAATAATGGATTGGGGTAAATTCCAATAGGGACTGAAAACAATATAGCTCATCATTCCGCCAAAAATGACAGTTTTGGTCATTTGGTCGCCCACCACCACAGGGGAATCAAATACTGCTTTTCCTTCTTTAAAGATGTTCATGCGATAGGCCGGAATGTTGACAAAAATAAATTGGTCGGCTTCAAATATTTCAGGCGAAATCCAGCGGCATCGTTCCATATTCACCACTATATCTCTAATACGCTCCGCCACTGGCACATTCATGGATGCAAGGTGTTGTGCGCGAATGAGGGTATCGGCAATAAATCCATTTCGGATTTGGTATTTTTGAACTGCTTCGGCGAGTTCCTCATCATACACAGCGCTTCGACTGTTGGTCACCAGCTCGCCGGTGATAAACAAACGCTCTCTTACTTGCTGTATGGTTCTTGCACTATCGCGAGGGCGAAAGGGTTTTTGATTTTCTTCCGTTTCAATCATTCCCCAGCCTCCTTTTTCTTCAATGGTACGGTAGTGTTTCAAAGCATCGCGTAAGCGATAATATTGATTGAAAAGTAATAAGCTGTCGGCCTGTTCCAACTGCTGGTCAGCGATAATGGTATCGAGTAAAACCGCCGGTTCAACCTCTTTGCGTGGCAAAAGCCACCCCAACTTGGTGGTGGTATTCGGATCCAATCCGTGATAGACTTCATCCACATAATACAGATACAGGGAGGTCAATAATAGATCGGCTTCTGTTGGATTGTGAAGCTTTCTGGGCTTGGTGTTGAAAATTTCTTCGAGTTGTGGTTGGTAAGGAAAAGTGGAATAAATCCCTTCATCTTCAATGGATAAAAACTTATTGTACAGCTCATTACCCTGCTGGCGGATTTCTTTTTCATCCATCCACAAGGGCATAAAATCATAATTTCTGTAAATGAAAGTCAGCTCCTTTTCGTATTTTTTTATCGCCGGCCGCGACTCGAAAAATGTGGCAATAGAGGTGCTGTCGAGGGGTATGGATTTACTGTTTTAATGTGAAAAATTCCCTCGTGTTTGACACGATTGTAATCCAGGGAGCAGTAGCAAAGCAAGAATGAGGGTAATTAAAGTTATTTTTTGCATTTTTAGTTCGTTTTTAATGATGCTGATGTAAATGAAAAAGGTTCCATCTTTATCAGTCGCAAAATTAAGGCTGCAACCTCAGCTTTCCATTGCATAACTTTACCTAAAGCTTACATGATTCACTGATTCGACCGTTGGGTGAAGATTCATTTTAGGCCGTATTGACCATTATATAATAAGGTAAATTCTTGCTTTTATAAATAGTTAAATGCCAACATCAGTTGATGTTAACAAGTAAGAATTCAAATTTAGTATTGGACATCACTTTGTTAAAAGGCGACAAAGTGGGAATCATGTAATACGTTCT
>JADYZK010000194.1 GCA_020853175.1 Bacteroidales bacterium | reverse complement strand
GCCATAATGGCTTTATCGTGATAAAAAATCCCCGACCAATCGGGGCCGCGATGACGAAGCTTTTTCGACATATCAAGCAACTGCGGACGGATCAACTGAGGATCGGTCGTCAAGTCAAATACACACACTATTCCACACATACAATTGTTGTTTGTTGTTTAAAATCAACGGATTCAGCTTTAAATTTTTAGAAGAAGGCAATAGTAAACAAAGCCATCTTGATAAAAAAAGCAGGAGGCAAAAATACAGTTTAGGTTGAACGACGAAAAACTAACTTTAAAATGATCCTTGATGAGGCTACAAAAAGGCTGGCCGCATCAATAAAACAAGCTCTATCAAGGCTTCATCACCATGACTTTCTAACACAATTTTGCGGTTATCAGCTTCGGCTTCAACCCCTGAAAACACCAACCAGCCTATCGAAGCCGGCATTTTGATGGTTGTGGCAGCAGCATCATTGGTGCTTTGAACGACACTCCACTGCGAACCGGTTTTTTGCAAACGGTTGCGCAGTCGTATCTCGCCGGTTATTTCAACATCGAGGGTTTGATCGGGAAAGGCGCCGGCAACTTTATTGAGATGTTCCGGTAATGCCCATAAAACGGTTTCGTACCAAGGGAGTAGAAACCGTTCGCTCGTGAGTAAGCTCTTGCCGGTAGCTCTACGCAAAAACATCTGGAGCAGCCATTTGCGTGCATATATTTGGGCAACATCCAACCAATTGGGTATAATGGATTGGGGTTCAACATCAATAGGATAGATTGAAACTTCATCGAAGCGTAAACGGGCAAGCAGCTCAAACAACTCCTGCTCGTATTTTTTTAACATTTCGACCAACAAACGCGGACTTATTTGGCGCATGGCGACCGTCCACTCTGTTATATTACTCCTTATGTTGTTGGGTTGAACAGATGTGGAAGGATTTGATAAGCCTTCATTAGAGAAAAAATGATCGCGCTGAAACGAAATACGCCGCAACGATGCAAACACAATTTGCGAAGTAACATCCTTTACAGTGTAACCATCCACCAAGGTCGGTTGCTGCCATTCATCGGGACTAAGATCGGCCAAAAAATAGATCAGTTCTTGGTTCAGGTCTTCGAAAAGCGGCAAAGTTTCGATGGATTTCATAGGCGTTGTTTAGCCCCCAAAGATACAAAACGACAGCGTGCAGTTGCATGAAGTAATTAAAGGGATCCCCCGACTCCCGCTTTTTTCGATTTTGCGACGTTAAAATCTTTTAAGATGTTTTTTGATTTGATAACATTTTTTAATAAATGACACATAAAACCTACCGGCGGCCTCTAAAGTTCAAAAATTCATAACTATTTATCTAATAATGATTTAAGAATTTTTTGTTGATTTTTGTTGATATAGATCAATTTATCAAATGTGATATATCTGTGCCATTAAAAGAAAATATCATTGAATTGGTCTTGTCGGATTTTCAAAATGGAAGTAAAATTGCAACATCAACGAAGGCAACAGTGCGGGCATTAAAAACCTTCAGCGAAAAAAAAGAAATTTTGAACTCAAAAATCTAATAAAAATGAAAGTTTTAAACAAAATCAGCTTTTTGCTCACCTTTCTTCTGGTAGCATCCATGACATTTGTGTCATGTACTAAAGAAGGCCCAGCCGGATTAGCCGGAAAAGACGGTAAAGATGGAAAAGACGGCGAAGATGGTATCAACGGATTAGACGGTACCGCTACTTGCATGCAATGCCATGACAATTCACAAGCAGTTGATGCCCGCGTGCTTCAATGGGAAAGCTCATTTCATGCTACTGGCGATGCATTTGCAAGAAACACCGGCGATTGCGCAACATGCCATACCAGCCAAGGTTTCCGCGGCAAACTTGATGGAACTTATGATGCCACTGCTACAGGTGCAAAAATCTCCAACCCCAACCCACCTAACTGCTACACCTGCCATAAAATCCACGAAAGTTACACCCCTGGTGATTTGGCTTTGACTGTTACAGGTGCTATTGCAATGAACAACGTAGCCGGAACACATGATTTTGGTAAAGGAAGTCTTTGTGCCAGTTGTCACCAAGCCAGACCACTTTCTCCATTCCCAACTGTTGGCGGTGGCGACTATACCATTCCAAGTCCATACTGGGGATTGCATCATGGAACACAATCTAACGTTTTAATGGGTCTTGGCTTGTTTAACGTTGGAGAAGGCCTCGTTGCCAGCGGCCCACATAACACCATGGTAACCGAATCATGCGTTACATGTCACATGGCCGAAGGTTATGGTGATCAATCAGGCGGACATGCCATGTGGATGCGCAACGAAGCAGGCACAATGAATACTGCCGGATGCGTTGCTTGCCACACCAATGCCACAGATTTGAAGAACTCCACAATAGCTCTTCAAGCAGAGGTAACAGCATTATTGGCTGAGCTGAAAGAAAAACTTGTAGCAGCCGGAGCCATCAACCCAACCACTGAATCACCTGTCGCAGGAACATATTCACAAGTTGTGGCCGGATGCTTAATCAACTTCAAAGCTGTTAGTGAAGACAAAAGCTTAGGTGTCCACAACCCAGGCTATACGAAAAAACTACTTGAAAATTCAATTGAAGCCCTCAATTAAACTTCAAGCTTGAAAATATAAAGCGAGCAGGCTTACGGAAACGAGGCCTGCTCCTTTGTTGTTAATCAAAAAAATAATGTACTTTCGTCATTATCAACTATTAAGATATTTTAAACTGGATTTTGACCGAGATAAACATCAAACTGATCACTTATAACAATTCAAATATGAAAACACGGCAATTATTTGCAATGCTTACTTTCCTGCTTGTTGGAATGCTCGTTTCCTGCGAATACGACCACATTGTGCCAGAGAAAGCACCGGTGATTGACCCCGAAACACCCATCAGTTTTGCCACCCAAATTGAACCCATTTTTAACACCGGCAACAACTGTACAGCCTGTCATAAAACAGGTGCCACCGCCCCCGATTTGAGCACCGGCAAAGCATTTGCTTCCATCGTTCCGGCTCTAGTAAACACTTCGGACACGACAGCAAGTATCATTTACTGGCACGCGCACCCCTCATCGCCAACCCACAACTGGAAAAAATATACCGTTGGTGAGGCAAGCCTTATTTTAGAGTGGATCAAGCAAGGAGCAAAAAACAATTAACCCATAGAAAAGAGAGAAATGAAAAAAATTGCTTTATCATGGATGATGCTGCTTTGTTTAGGCTTTGCCGCCTTGGCACAGGACGACACAGCAACAGAAAAACCCAAAGACACACCAGTAAGAGCCCCTTTTCAAAGCGGGTACTTAATAGACAACCAAACGACCTACATCCCGTCGCCCAAAACACTTGAATACGCCATTCAGCATAAGTTTGGGAAATTGGAAAACGGCTTTTCCGACCTGTTTGGATTGTATGCCCCCGGCGCCAACATTCGCTTAGGCTTGAATTATGTGGTGATGAAAAATCTACAAGTAGGATACGGCATCACCCGTTTGAATATGTACAGCGATTTCAACGCCAAATGGACCATTGTTGAACAAACACGCCACAATACTATTCCCGTGGCAGTTGCGCTTTATGGCACAATGGCTATTGACGGCAGAAACGAAAAGGTTTTTGGCACAGAGTTTGCACCTTCAAATCGCTTTTCCTACTTCACTCAATTGATTGTTGGAAGAAAAGTGAACGACTGGCTTTCTTTACAGCTCAACACCAGCTTCACACATTACAACATCACCGATTCATTGATTGATCATGATAAAATTTCAGTTGGATTTAACGGTAGAGCTCAATTCTCACCGCAATCCTCCATCTTATTTCAATACGATATTCCTTTAAAAGTTAAAGGAATCAGCGAGCACCGTGAATTTGTAAATCATCCAAAACCCAACTTTGGTATTGGTTGGGAAATCAGTACCAGCACCCACGCCTTCCATATTTATGTTTCTTCAGCTGATGGCATTATCCCGCAACACAACGCCATGTACAATATCAACGACTGGACCAAAGGCGATTTGATGTTTGGATTTACCATCACACGGTTGTGGAGTTTTTAACGTTAACACCTCTATTGTTTAATTAAATATTTATAAGTTATGAAAATAAAAATCATTTTCGCGAGCCTGATGGCTTTCACTGTAGTGGCTCTTTTGTCTTTCACAATGCCACAAGACCAGAAAAAAGGCGGCGCATGGAAAGTTCCTGCCGAATACAAAACCAAAGCCAATGCCCACAAAGGCAGTGCCGATGCCGAAAAACTTGGAAAAGCAGCTTATGCCAAACATTGCCGCTCATGCCATGGTAACCTTGGCTTAGGTGATGGCCCAAAAGCCAAAAATTTGGAAACATTCGCCGGAGATTTCTCCGATGCTAAATGGCAAGCCAGCGTAACCGATGGTGAAATATATTATATGTCATTTGTTGGTCGCGATGAAATGCCCAACTTCGAGAAAAAAATCACTGACGAAGAAGAAAGATGGGGTATCATCAACTACATCAGATCGTTGAAAAAATAACAACCCTCGGGCTTGTCCTCTAAAACACGAAAAGGTTTCCCGAAAAACTGCTCCTTTCATGTAGCTTTTCAGGAAACCTTTTTCTATCCCATGACTTTTACTTTTAAACTATAATCTACTTTCGTTCAACCCTCTCGCGTCATTTTGCCGCCAATGAAGGGAAACAAATGAATTCAAGAATGAAAAAAATAATCCTCCTCCTACTCACCCTTGCATCAGCAGGTCAACTGGCTTGGGCGCAACTCAACGTTGACATGGAAAGTGAGCCGGCAAAAATGGAAGACAACAAACACTGTTTCAATTGTCACTCCAACAAAATATACACCTACGAAAATGAAGTATCCGGCTTGACAGAACGCAAGGCCATGAACCCCAATTTTGTTTATAGCCCTGAAAAATTCTACGAGGGAGTGCACCGTCATTTCGCCTGCACCGACTGTCACTCTCCGGATTATGAAAACTTTCCGCATCAAGCTGAGCTCAGATTAGACCCGATGTACACCTGCATTGACTGCCATGGTGGCGACCCTACTTATGCCAGCTACCATTTTGAAGAGGTGGAAGAAGCTTTCAAACAAAGCGTTCATGCCAGCCGGCACGACGAAACCTTCAGCTGCTGGATGTGTCACGACCCCCACTCCTACAAAGCCATGACGCGCAGCGACTTCAAAATTTCTGAAATCGTTACTTACCACAACCAGATGTGTGTGAGTTGCCATGACAATCCGGTAAATTTTCAGCGCATCACCGACAGCACCAAAAGACCTTTGGCTGAAATTCATAACTTTTTACCCAATTTTCAATTGCATTTTTCAGCCGTGCGGTGCATTGAGTGCCACACCTCATCGCAAGACACCTCTTGGGTAGCCCACAATATTTTAGAGAAAGAATTTGCTGTTAAAAAATGCGTTGAGTGTCACTCGGCCAATAGCATGTTAACATCGTCATTATACAAATATCAAAACATCGAAGCCCGTCGCAACCGAGGAACCCTCAACGCAGTGATCGTAAACGATGCTTATGTTATTGGTGCCAACCGCAATATTTACCTTAACATCATCAGCATCATTCTTTTCGGTATGACCATTGTTGGCATCCTTATTCACATCTTTTTCAGAATTAAAAAGCACTAATCATGTCACAACGACTCTATTTATACCCTATTTGGCTGCGTGTTTGGCATGGCATCAACGCGATCATGTTTCTCGTTTTGATTGCCACAGGCATCAGCATGCAATATTCCAACCCCGATGCACCTTTAATTAGGTTCGACCTTGCCGTGCAATGGCATAACATCACAGGCATCGTTCTTTCGATCAATTACCTGATTTTTTTTGTGGGAAATATCGTTACCGGAAACGGGAAATTTTATTTCATCAGATTGAAAGGCTTTGTACAGCAAATCATCCAACAAGTAATGTATTATGTGATTGGAACTTTTAAAGGACAACCGACCCCATTTCCTGTGACAGAACGCCGAAAATTTAATCCACTGCAAAAACTTACTTATGTGGGAGCCATGTATATGCTTGTTCCGGTGGTGATTTTTAGCGGATTGGCCTTGCTTTTCCCCGAATTTATAGTTCAAAAAGTATTCAGCTTCAGCGGCATCTATCTCACCGCTTTGCTGCATGGCGCAGTAGGATTTTTGCTTTCACTTTTTTTGGTGATTCACATTTATTTTTCCACCATGGGAAGCACGCCTACCAGCAACTTTAAAGGCATGATGACCGGATGGCACGAACCGCATTGATGTGCGAAAATAGTCATCAGTATTTTAAAAAACTGCATCTTTGCAGCTCATAAGAAACCTACAACAACATGAAAAAACTCTTTTACTTTGTAATACTTTTGGGCATTTTTACTGCCTGTAACCAACAAAAAACCACACAAGTCAGCTATGAAGTGGACCCTTTCAACAAAGAGGTGGTGGTTGGCGATATTTTGGAAACAAGTGCCTACACCTATTTGTTTGTGAACGAAAAATCGCAACAATATTGGATTGCTGTTACCAAAACCCAAGCAGAAATCGGTAAGACTTACTATTTTTCGGAAGCCATGGAAATGAAAGATTTCCACAGCAAAGAACTCGACCGCACTTTTGATCTGGTGCTTTTTGTGGGTAACCTGAGCAATCAGCCCATTCCTGCCCGACCGACAGCTGCAAATCCATCAATGACAATGCCTCAGG
>JADYZK010000193.1 GCA_020853175.1 Bacteroidales bacterium | reverse complement strand
TGAAAAGTGGTCTTCTTCGGCACAATCAGTGGTTGCTTCATTTAAAACCATATATTTGTTTTGAAAATTTAACTTTATGAATATAGCTGTAACAGTAGTTGCTGTCGGATTATTGGTGTTTCTGGCGCATATTTTTGCTGAAATTTTCAGCCGTAAACGCATCCCCGATGTACTGATGTTGATTGTAATTGGGTTAATCATTGGCCCGATACTTAAAATTGTAACATTAGAATCGTTTGGTATGGTAGGCCCCATTTTTACTACCATTACCCTTGTTACCATTCTTTTTGAAGGTGGAACGGAGCTTAAAATGGAAGAGCTGAAACACTCCGTTAAAGGCACTTCTTTGCTGACCAACGTAAATTTTTTCTCCACAATGATTGTGGTGGGTCTTATCGCATGGCAGGCTTTTAATTTGGAACCATTGGTGGCTTTTATGCTGGGTTCAATCGTTGGGGGCACCTCATCGGCAGTGGTCATTCCCTTGGTGAAGCAACTCAACATGGGAAAAAAGAACGGAACGATTCTTATCCTTGAATCGGCTTTCAGTGATGTGTTGTGTATTGTTTTTGCTTTGGCATTGTTAGAAGCCGTTGAAATGGGCGAGCTCAAAGTGGGGTTAATGATCGGAAAAGTTGTTGCATCGTTTATACTGGCCACGCTTATTGGTCTTGTGGGTTCCATTTTTTGGTCCATGATTCTTCATAAGGTTCGAACCATCAAAAATTCCATTTTTACTACTCCTGCCTTTGTTTTTATCATTTTTGGCATCAGTGAGCTATTGGGATATAGCGGTGCCATCGCGGCCCTTGCTTTTGGAATTGGCCTGGCCAATATGGACTTACTGGCCGCTCCGGCCATTCAAAAAATTATTTTCAAAAAAGCCGAATCGCTTAACGAAACTGAAAAAGTGTTGTTCAGCGAAATCGTTTTTCTGCTCAAAACATTTTTCTTTGTTTATATCGGCATCTCTATACGTTTGACTGATTTGATGCCTTTGTTAATCGGATTGGCCATCACCGTTGTGCTGTTCTTCTTACGTATTCCGGTTGTAAGAGCATCTATATCAGCTGATGAAACCGAAAAACGTGATATGTTTCTCATGGCAGCCATTTTTCCAAAGGGATTGGCCGCAGCCGTTTTGGCCACCATTCCACTGCAGAGAGGCATCCCCGGTGGTGAGTTTATCATGAACGTCACTTTTTCCATCGTTCTTTTTAGCATTGTTTTCACTTCGGTGTTTATTCCTATGATAGACAAAGTGCCGGCCATCAGGAAGTTTTATGAAGTTTCGTTCAAACTTTCGGGCTGGCTTCCGCTTTTGATTGATAAACTTAGACAAAAACAACCACAGCCTGTTGGTGTAGATATTACTTCAAATGGAATAGTGTCCTCCGATACAGAAACTACAGCAGAATCCCGTTCTGAAAAAGATGAAATAAAAAAAGATGAATAAACCTTGCACAGATTGAGTTAATTATCTATTTTTGCAGGCTCAAAATTTGAAACGAAATTAATATGTATCTAGACACAGTAAAGAAGTCGGAAATTTTCACGGAACACGGTCAGTCAGCCACCAACACCGGCTCTGCCGAAGGACAAATTGCTTTGTTCACCTTTAGAATCAAGCATTTAACCGAACACCTCAAAAAAAACAAGAAAGACATGGCTACCATGCGTTCTCTGGTTCGTTTGGTAGGTAAAAGAAGAAAATTACTCGATTATTTGAAATCAAAAGACATCGAGAGATACCGCGAAATCATTAAGAAATTAGGTCTTCGTAAATAAAAATACGACTTCCTCGGGAGGCATGAAAAGGCAATTTACTACGATTGCCTTTTTTTGCATTTTCTGAGGTGACTTTTACAATCAACAAAATTTTTATGACGCCAAAAGGAATTACACAATCATTTGAGCTGCCCGACGGACGGGTGGTTACGATTGAAACTGGCAGGCTTGCCAAGCAAGCCAATGGAGCCGTGGTCGTAAGTGTGGGAAACACCATGCTTTTAGCTACCGTGGTTTCGGCCCAAGAAGCAAAAGAGGATGTGGATTTCATGCCTCTTTCCGTTGACTACAAAGAAAAATATGCCTCAACCGGAAAATTTCCCGGTGGCTTTTTCAAGCGTGAGGGACGACCCTCCGACTATGAAATTTTAATCTCTCGGTTGATTGATAGGGCTTTACGCCCACTTTTTCCTGATGATTATCACGCCGAAACGCAAGTTATCATCAATCTTATTTCGGGCGACAACAATGTTCCACCCGATGCTTTTGCTGCCTTAGCTGCTTCGGCAGCTCTAGCCGTCTCCGACATCCCTTTTAATGGACCTATCAGCGAAGTTCGCGTAGCCCGCATCAACGGTGAGTTTATCGTAAACCCTGCTTTTGATGCCTTGGCCGAAGCCGACCTCGACTTGATGGTTGCTGCTACCATTGACAACATTATGATGGTTGAAGGCGAATCGAAAGAAGTGTCGGAGGCAGTAATGCTCGAAGCCCTTAAAATTGCCCATAAAGCCATTAAAGTGCAATGTCAAGCACAGCTCGACCTCGCTTCAAAAGTGGAAAAGGCCAACCCAAAACGTGAATACTGTCACGAAAAAAATGATGACCAACTCCGCGAGGCTGTAAGCCAATTTGCTTATCAACCATGCTACTCGCTTTCGCTTACAGGCAACCCTAACAAACATGAACGCTCTGAAGGTTTTAGGGCCGTCCGTGATCAGTTTGTGGAAACATTGCCCGAGGAAGAACGTGCTGAAAAAATGATGCTCGTGAAGAAATATTTCCACGACGTGGAGAAAAAAGCTGTTCGCGATGCCATCCTTAATGAGCGTATTCGTTTAGACGGTAGGAAGTTAAATGAAATTCGCCCCATCTGGTGCGAGGTTGATTATTTGCCTTCTGTTCATGGTTCGGCCATCTTCACCCGCGGCGAAACACAATCCCTTGTTACTGTTACCCTCGGCAGCAAAATGGATGAGCAAACCATTGACGGTGCTGTTGTAGAAGGAACATCTAACTTTTATTTGCATTACAACTTCCCCAGCTACTCTACCGGCGAGGCACGCCCCAACCGTGGTGTAGGTCGCAGAGAGGTAGGTCATGGAAATTTGGCCGAGCGCGCACTCAGACCAATGATTCCTACGGGCGAAGAAAACCCTTATACCATCCGCATTGTTTCCGATATTCTTGAGTCGAACGGCTCCTCTTCAATGGCGTCGGTTTGCGGCGGCACCCTTGCTTTGCTCGATGCCGGTGTGAAGATTAAAAAGCCCGTTGCAGGCATTGCCATGGGTTTGATTTCCGGCGAAAACAACGGGAAATTTGCAGTCCTATCCGACATCTTAGGCGATGAAGATCATTTGGGTGACATGGACTTTAAAGTGACCGGAACCCAAGACGGCATCACCGCTTGTCAAATGGATATCAAAGTGGACGGTCTCACTTTCGAGGTGCTGGAAATGGCCCTCGAGCAAGCCCGTCAAGGCCGATTACACATCCTGGGCGAAATGGCCAAAACCATCACAGAGCCGCGTGAAGACTATAAAGACTTTGTGCCCCGCATCGAGAAAATGATCATTGATAAAGAATTTATTGGTGCTATTATCGGACCCGGCGGAAAAATCATCCAAGAGATGCAGCGCGAAACCAATACCACCATTGTGATTGAAGAAAAAGGTAACTTTGGTGTGATTGACATCGTTTCGGCCAACAAAGAATCTATCGAGCTGGCCAAAGCCCGCATCCGCGCCATCGTGGCCATTCCTGAAGTAGGCGAAGTCTATCTCGGAACAGTAAAGAGCTTAATGCCTTTTGGTGCTTTTGTTGAAATCATGCCCGGTAAGGATGGTCTGCTGCATATCTCTGAAATAGAATGGCGCCGCCTCGAAACCGTTGAAGGCGTGCTTAAAGTGGGCGACAAGATCAAAGTGAAGCTTATTGGTGTTGACTCAAAAACAAATAAAATCAAACTATCGCGCAAGGTTTTAATTCCTAAACCCGAAGGTTATCAGGAAGAAAGGCCGTCGGATGGCCGACCACCCCGCCGCGACCGTAACTAAAACTATCTTTTTTGCGTACAAATAGCCAAATTAAGCATTAATTAGGATTCATGAGGCAACTAAAAATTACCAAACAGGTTACCAATAGGGAGACCGCTTCGTTAGACAAATACCTTCAGGAGATTGGGAAAGTAGAACTTATCACCGCCGAGGAGGAAGTTGAACTGGCACAGCGCATCAAGCAAGGTGACCGCGCTGCTCTGGAAAAACTCACAAAAGCCAACTTGCGCTTTGTGGTGTCTGTGTCGAAACAATACCAAAATCAAGGTCTGAGTCTCCCCGATCTTATCAACGAGGGCAACCTCGGACTGATTAAGGCTGCACAGCGTTTTGACGAGACTCGTGGGTTTAAATTTATCTCCTACGCGGTTTGGTGGATTCGCCAATCAATCCTGCAGGCTTTGGCCGAACAATCACGTATTGTTCGCCTGCCCCTCAACAAGATTGGTTCCATCAATAAAATCAACAAAGCTTATGCTAAGTTGGAGCAGGAGTTTGAACGGGAACCCAATGCCGAGGAGATTGCCGATGTTCTTGAGGTGACTGAAAATGAGGTTAAAGAATCAATGAAAAATGCCGGAAGGCACGTTTCAATGGACGCTCCCCTCATCCAAGACGAAGACAATACCATGTATGATGTGCTCCGAAGCGAAGAAGCCATCACTCCTGAAACAGAATTGCTCTACGAATCGCTTCGCAAGGAAATTGACCGCGCCATTTCAACCCTCACCCCACGCGAATCGGATGTCATCAAGCTGTATTTTGGCTTGAACGGAAGTCATCCTATGACCTTGGAAGAGATCGGTGAAAAATTTGACCTCACCCGCGAAAGGGTGCGCCAAATAAAGGAAAAGGCAATCCGCAGACTGAAGCATACCAGCAGAAGTAAAATCCTGAAAAGCTATCTTGGATAGCATCAGCAGCAGAACACTTAAAGCCATCCCCATAAAAGGATGGCTTTTTTATGATTCCTAACACCGTCTCCCGTTGACCAAATGAAAGCTATTTTCGTACTTTTGTGCTTTAAACACTTTCTGACCGATACATCTGCTATGAAACCATTGATTGCTCCCTCGGTATTGTCCGCCGACTTTTTAAAACTTGGCGAGGCCATTACAATGCTTAACAATAGCGAGGCCGATTGGGTGCATTGCGACATCATGGACGGCATGTTTGTTCCCAATCTCTCGTTTGGATTGCCGGTGGTTCAAGCCATCAGTCGCCAGTCAGAAAAACCTTTGGATGTTCACCTGATGATCGTTCAGCCTGAGCGCTATATCACTGCCTTTAAGGAAGCGGGGGCTTCGCTGCTTTCGGTGCATTATGAGGCATGCACTCATTTGCACCGCTGCCTGCAGCAAATAAAAAACGCTGGAATGAAGGCCGGAGTAGTGCTTAACCCCCACAGTCCCGTTGCTTTGCTGGAAGATATCCTTACTGAAACCGACTTTGTTTTGTTGATGTCAGTAAACCCTGGTTTTGGCGGACAGTTTTTTATCCCGCAAACATTGCAGAAAATCAGCCGGCTTAAAGAAATGATTCTTAAAAAAAACCTTTCCGTATTGATCGAAGTAGATGGAGGCGTAAACCAACACAATGCAGCAGAATTGGTTCAGGCAGGTGCCGACGTTTTGGTAGCGGGCAATGCTGTTTTCAAAGCAGACAACCCGATAGAAGAAATTAAAAAATTGAAAAATATTTTACGATAATGTAAAAACCCTATTTTTGCGTAGTTATAAGCACTAAAAGTAATCAACCTGATTAACCTGCAACGAAATGTCTTTAGAGGAAACACTCACAATGCCTGTTGATGCATCCATCAATCTGAATGGAAAAGTGTTCATGCTTGTTGAGGACGTAATCTCCAATTATCAGTTATTGTATGCCTATTTCAACAAATCAGGAGTTCAAATCATTCACGTTGACAATGGCCTAGATGCCGTCAATATCATCAAAAACAACATTCCGGTTGATCTAATCATCATGGATATCAGGCTCCCCAAAATGGGTGGATTGGAAGCCACGGCACTTATTAAAAGTATGCGGAGCGACATTCCTATCATCGCCCAAACTGCCTTTGCTATGCAAGCCGATCGCGAAAGGTGCATG
>JADYZK010000192.1 GCA_020853175.1 Bacteroidales bacterium | reverse complement strand
TTTCAATTTCTGCTATTTCAGCACCCACGTCGGGAAGAATGAAAAAACCGGGCTCGTTATAGGAGGCCGCCAAAAGGTCAATACCTTTTTCGGTAAGCTCTACAGAATTATTTTTCTCATCAATCACGAAATAAAGCTCGTCATCAATCACATGCATGTTTTTAGCTTGCTCTTGCAGGTAGAAGCTTTCAGTTTTTTGCAAGAGGCTTTTCATGCCTTCTTCGCTCAAGAATTTGATGATAGCATTGTTTTTAGGCAAGCCGCGAAAAGCCCTGAAAAGCAAATCGCCACCTTTTTTTTCATCTGTTGGTTTGGGGCCTTGAAGCAATTTCCGCGCTTCGGCCAACAAACTGCTGACGAGGGTTTTTTGTGCGTTATAGAGTTTTGTCACATCAGGTTTGAGCACATCAAACTCTTGATGATCGCCTTTTGGCGTAGGTCCGCTGATGATAAGTGGTGTTCTGGCATCGTCAATCAACACCGAGTCAACCTCATCCACGATAGAATAATTATGCTTCCGTTGTACCAACTCATCAGGGTTTCCTGTCATATTGTCACGCAGGTAGTCAAAACCAAACTCATTGTTGGTACCATAAGTAATGTCGGCAAGGTAAGCACTGTGCCGCGCGGAGGAATTGGGCTCGTGTTTGTCAATGCAGTCCACTGTTAAACCTAAAAAGTTATACAAAACGCCCATCCATTCGGAGTCGCGTTTGGCAAGATAATCATTCACTGTTACCACGTGAACGCCTTTGCCAGCAAGGGCATTAAGATAAACCGGCAAGGTAGCCACAAGGGTTTTACCTTCACCGGTAGCCATTTCCGATATTTTGCCTTGGTGAAGAACGATCCCGCCGATAAACTGAACGTCGTAATGCACCATATCCCACTTGATCATGTTTCCTCCTGCCATCCAGCTTGAGCTGTAGTAGGCTTTGTCGCCTTTGATGGTAACAAAATCATGGATGGCAGCGAGGTCGCGGTCCAGATCGTTGGCTGTAACTTCGATGGTGTCGTTGTCTTTAAAGAGTGCGGCAGCGGCCTTCATCACCGAAAAAGCCTCCGGGAGAATGTCATTTAAAACAGTTTCTGTTTTTTCGTATTGCAGTTTTTCGAGCTTATCAATCTGGTTGTAAATTTTTTCCTTTTCGGTGGGCTCAAGATCGAATTGCTCTTCGATTTGCTTTTTCAATTGTGCGATTTCCGATTCTTCATCGGCAACAGCTTCTTGGATGCGTTTTTTGAAAAACAATGTTTTGGCTCTCAGCTCATCCACGGGCAACTTGCTGATGGTTTGATAAGCAGCAATGGTCTGTTGCAGAAGGGGTTGTATGGCTTTAAGGTCGCGGGTGGATTTGTCGCCGAATAATTTCTTGAAAAAAGTGAGCATAGCTATGTTGTGATTAATTTTTCTATGAAGCGTCCATGTCAATAATCATTCCGAAAAAGGAACAGCCGCAAAATTACAGCATTTTTTAACCCATACCTCAATAATAGGTCTAAACCTTTGAAGCAAAGCACATCTATGGCTTCGACAGAGATTTCATCAAAACCCTATTGATATGAGCAGCAAGATTTTGACTTGCAGGCGGAGCGGGTGCCATGGCAATGCTTCCGTTGGGGTACAAAAGAATGTTTTCCGGAAACACTCTTATATTGTAGCGTTCATACACGAAAATATCATCACCTGTATGGTAGAGGTTCCAGTTCCATCGGTTGGAATCAATGAATGTTTTCATTTCGGGAAAGCCTTTTTTTGTTGAAACAACCACCAAATCTATGGTATTGGCGAAATTTTGCAAAACATCGTGCAGTGTATTCATCTCATTTTTGCACACTTCACAACTTTCGTCAACGAAAAGCAACAGTGTGGGCAGCGTTGACGTTTTCATAGCAACCCGACGGCTGGCCCCATCAAACAACTGAAGTGAAGGCGCTTCGCTGCCATCGGTAAGGTAGTTGCGCTGTTCAAGGATGTTGTGAGCCATCAGGCGATGCTCGGCAAAAGTGGAAGATCGAGAGAGCTGTTGCAGCACATTCTGTATGCTTCCTTTATAAAAACCAGGGTTAAAATAATTGTTATTCAGGTGGATCAACAAAACCAATTCCTGCAAGCGCGGGTTGGATTTCATCATCATATCATCGGTCAAGTAAGCTTTTGTTGCTTCAAGGCCTGAAGCAATGGCCTGAACAAAAGCATCGTAGGTGAACAATTTATTTCCAGACAATAAATAATCGCCAAAAAATTGTTCGAGCAAAGCAACATACTCAGGATTGTTGTAGCCCACAGGCTGATGGCTAAAATAGGTTTCGTAGATTTTTTTTAACTCCATTTTTTGAAGCACAGCAACCAAACTTCCCTTTTTATAAAAGACATAATCTTCAAGAAAGGGGTGGGCAAAAACCGGAATTGCCTCGCTGATGTTGTGGTTTAAACTGTCTAAAAACTGTTTTTGTCCCAACCGTTGGGCCACATTGAAATGCTTTAACACGAGGGTGTTAAAAATATAATTGATGGTTTCAAATTGCTGTTGCAGTCCTTGATCGTTGGTTTTCACCACCTGAAGCGCGAGCGGTTGGGGATCGAAAAAGGAAGGCTTTTTTTCGTTCATAAGCTCAAGATGAATGCTGTAAGCGCAAGCAGGTTTGAGCAGCATTTCTGCCCTGTTGATCCCTATACCCACTTGAACATATTCAATTTGTTGAAGCGGAAAAGAAAGTTCAAAACCGCCTTTAAAATCGGTAACCGTGGAGGCCAAAACTTTTTCCATTCCCGAAACGAGATCGAGCTTGGCGATTACGCGGATTGGCTGTGCGGGCAAGGCTGAGCTGCCTTTAATCGTCACATCTTGGGCAGAAACTTGCAAACCAACCAAAAGGAAGATAAATAAAAAAACACGCATCATCATAACATTTGCACCCAAACGCTGCCAACCGGCTTCATATTGTCAGGTCAATTCCTTCGGGGATAAAAGGGCGCACATCACCGCCATTTTTGAAAACATCGCGAATGATGCTTGAAGTGATGGGCGTATATTCAGGCGAAGCCAGAAAAAACACGGTTTCAATTTCAGGGATCATCATCTTGTTCACTTGACCGATGCTGCGTTCAAACTCAAAGTCGGCGGAAGTGCGCAAGCCTCTTATAATGAATTGGGCCTCCACTTGCTTACAAAAATCAACTGTAAGTCCTGTGTAATCAGCT
>JADYZK010000191.1 GCA_020853175.1 Bacteroidales bacterium | reverse complement strand
TCCTCATTGGTGTTAAAAAACTTGCAGAATGATGGGCTCACGTAGGTTATATTTCCGGCAGTATCTATTTTTGTCACAAAGTCGTTTTGATTTTGAACCAACAACCTGAATTTTTCTTCACTTTCTTTTAACGACTTGGTAATGCTTGTAATACGCCAACGAAGCATAATGATAAAGGTGGCCAGAATCAAGAAAAAGACAAATAGGGCAAGAATATATGGCCATGATTTTTGAAGAAAATTATTGTATTCAAACACCTCGAACCATTTATTATAGAGGCGGTCGTACTCGCCGTTTTGTTTCAGGTGAAACATGGTGAGGTTGATGGCCTGCAACAATTGTTCGTTGCCTTTGCTTACCGCAATGGCATAAGGAAAGGGCTTGTTGAGGCTTTGACGTATTTCAACATTTGTTAAATGCAATTGATTGATGAAATAGGCGCCTTGAAAATTACCCACCAAGGCAGCGTCATATTTACCATCATTGATCCATTGGAGGGCTTCGCGCGGATTGGACGCTAATATAATTTTGTCAGTAAGCTGGTTTTTTAACAAATAATCGTGCATCATATCACTGCGTTGCACCACGATTTTTTTGTTTCTTAAATCATCTTCGCCTTTGATGTTGCTGTTTTTATGAACGAAGATACCATACGACATTATGCTGTGGGGAAGGCCAAAACTAACTTTTTCAGCTCTCTCCTTTGATATCATTTGGCCCATCACCACATCCAATTGGCCTCTTTCAACTTTATCACGTATCTCTGCCCAAGGTGAAAGTTCAATGCTGTAGCGGAAATTTAAAACCTCTGATATTTTTTGAAAAAGCTCTACATTAAAGCCTGTTGGTCGGCCCTTCTCATCGAGAAACTCAAAGGGAGGGAAATCGTGATCGCCACCTATAAGTAAAACCCGCTCAGTGGGAAATGCTTTGTCAACAAGGGTATCATTGTTGGCAATCGTGTTTGAAATTTGAAAAAATAACACGGTACATAAAACGAGAGTATTTATATTAGCTTGCATCGTTTGGTGTTTTGGTGAAACAAAATCCTAAACTTTTGTAACTTCTAAAAGTAAAGGATGCGCTTTTTAAAAAATCTATTGATCGAACATAGTCACTTAATTAAAATCACTTTTGGAACCACGTTTTTCAAAAGTGATTTTGGCCATTTTTATCGAATTTGTTGCCTTACATAACTTATCTATTTTAATGATGAATGGGTTTAAACTGCTAAGCTTCAGCCAGCGGAATGGTGAATGTGAAAGTGCTGCCTTTCCAAAGAGAACTTGTAATGGTGAGGGTTCCGTGCATAGTATCACTGAATTCTTTGCACAAAAGCAGACCTAAACCTATTCCTGTTTCACCCAGGGTGCCTTGGTTTTTACTGCTCATGGTTTGAAAAAGCGATGCTTTCACTTCATCTGTCATGCCGATGCCTTGGTCAATAAAGTGGAAGCTCAGGATTTTGTCTTGGGAATTTTTTGTCATTTCAATCACAATCACGCTGTCTTTATGACTGAATTTTATTGCGTTCATTAGTAAATTGCGAAAAATGGTCTGCAACATAAATTGATCCGCTACACATTGTGCTTCCTCCAAAATTCTGGCTTCAAGACTAATTTTTTTCGCTTCGGCAATGTGTTTGCAGTCCAAAATAGCTGATCGCAACACTTGTGCCGGAAACATCAGTTTGGGTTGTGGCATCATATTGTTTTGTTGCATTTGCGACCATCCCAGCAGGTTTTCGAGCAGAAGAAAGGTAGATTGCGATGTCTTTAACAAATTGGTTTTAAGTGTAAGGGCCTCTTTCTCATCGAGGAGAATTTCATCATCTAAAAGCAGTTCCGACGAAGCGATAAGGGTGTTGAAAGGACCGCGCAAATCGTGTGCAATAATGGAAAAAAGCTTTTTGTTTTGCCGGTTGGCCTCTTCGAGTGCAGAGGTTTTAAGTGCCGCTTCGTGGGTGTTTGCTTCTAAAGCTAAATGTTGTTGATGAAGGATTTGTTCCTGCCGAATTCTTTTCACCGTTTCAATCCATAAAGTGGCGGTAATGAAAAGTGAAATGACCATCATCGTGAAGACGTTCAGGTTATTTGAAACGAGAATGGCACTGTTGCTTTGAAAAAGCGGGCTGAAATAGATGAACAAATAAAGGTTGATTGTTAGGATGGCAAAGGCTTGAACAGGTGGAATTAAAACAACCAAACTTACAGCCGCTGCACCCAATAAAATAGGTGTAATAGAAGGTGTAATCAACTGATCAAATAGAGCAATGCCATTGGAGATGAATAAGATAGAGAGATATACCACCATTTCCACAATCTGCTTGCTGCTCGACTGAAAATAGCGAAAGGTTTTTTCGTAGAAAAGAAATCCTGCAATGGCTGTAAATATAACGAACAACGCAGCATGTGCACTTACAATGCCCCACTTCCAAGTAGCTAAGGATGAATCAACTACATGAGGTTGATAGGTAAAAAGCAAAACAATCAAATGATAGGCCGAAAGCAGCACTACAAAAAGTGAAGCAATCTTTATCCTGTTGAGGTTAAGCTTGCTAAACTGCTTGGCGAGGTCAACATCGTCGAGTATAAAGAGCTGATATTTAGATATGAGTAATGAAATATTTTTAAGTTTCATCATGCTTTCAATGTTATTCTTTTATAGTTTTAGCCAGTTTTTAACTTTTTCAATAAGCTGAGTGGTTTGAATGGGCTTGGCGATATAATCATCACAGCCGGCTGCCAACGCTTTGCTTTCATCGCCGGTTAAACCGAATGCGGTAATGGCCATAATGGGAAGTTGTGGTAGAAACTCCTTTATTTGAATGGTGGCTTCGTAGCCATCTAAAAGCGGCATTTTAATGTCCATTAAAACGATGGCTATTTCAGGGTTTTCACGACATAATTGAACAGCCTCAACGCCGTTGTTGGCTCTGATGGTGCGTGCGTTCATCCGCTTTGTAAGCAAGATGTTCAGCACCGTAAAGTTAGAATCTTCGTCTTCGGCAATCAAAATGAGGGGTGCATTCATTGGTGAATTCATGTTTTTGTTTGTTTTATTTTCGTTTTGGGGGATTAATATATTGTTGTCAATGCGGATAACGATACTCGTTCCCACAAGCTTCTCTGATTGAATGTGAATGGTAGCGCCAATCAGGTCGCAGGCATTTTTCACGATGGCAAGACCCAGGCCGCTGCCATCGTATTTTCTGATGTTGGTATTGTCTTCTTGAACAAAAAGGTTAAACATATCTTTTTGAAAATCAGCATCTATGCCAATACCTGTGTCAATAACAGCGATTTCTAATAGGCTGTCATTTAAAGTGATTTGACATTCCACAGTTCCTTTTTCTGTAAATTTAACGGCATTGTCGAGCAGATGTTCAATAATTTTTTCCAAAAGGTTTTTGTCGGTAAAAAAGGTCTCAACCGTGCTTTCGACCCAGTGCATATTGAATTTTATTTTTTTATTGATGCTGGCTTGGGTGTATTTAGTAATGAGAGGACCCATCATCTGGCGCACATTCACCTTTTCGGGAAAAACAGGCATTTCGCCCGAATCGAGCATCGAGATGTCCATATATCCGGTGATGGTGTGTACCAAACGGTCGGAACTTAGGCTTAGCACGTCCAAAATGCTTTTTTTCTCTTCTAAAGTATTGTCGGGTTCGGTAAGTAGGATGGCTGAGCCGATAATGCCATTGAGGGGTGTTCGCAGCTCGTGCGAAATGTTGTTAAGAAAAGCCGTTTTCAGTCTGTCGCTGGCTTCTGCTTTGTCTTTTGCCACCCGCAGATCAGCATTAATGGTTCTAATCTGTTCGTTGGTTTCTGCGAGTTCTTCGTTCAGTACCTGTAGCTCTTCGTTTTGTTGTTGCAGTTTTTTTTCGCTGAGTAGAATGGCCATTTCGGCCTTTTTTCGTTCAGTAACATCACGCAATATACCTATCACAACCGCTTTGCCTTCGATGGTTACAGAAACTGTTGAGGCTTCAACTTCAATGATTTTTCCATGCTTGGTTTTTTGCTGAAACTCATATCTGTTTGGGACTTCAATACCTTTTTTGCGACATTCGTATCGGTGTTGAACAATTTCTCGGCTGGCCTCTGTCATCATAACGTCCATATCAAAATCCTCAGCTGTCATCTCCTCTTTGGTGTAATCCACCATATCAATAAACGCTTTGTTGACGTAGGTAAACTGCCTGTCTTCAATGGTGTAGATGGCATCAAAGGCGTTTTCAACCAACGAACGGAACTTGAGTTCGCTGTCTTTTAAAGCTTTGGCAACAATTTCGCGTTCCAAAAAGTTGGACAACATTCTCGAAATTTGGTGCAACAAGTCAATATCTTCTTTTTGAAATTTGATTTTTTTAACGCTTCTCACGTCAATCTGTCCCATTATCTCCCCGTCAATTTCCATATCTACCGCAATCACCGGCTGGTATTTGTCGGTATATTTTCTAATGAAATAGCTTTGTTCAAGGATGTGTATAATGATGGTGGCAATGTCGCGAGTATCCAGTGTTTGATGCAATTCATGTATCACCTTGTGATAAAAAGATTCATCGGCACTTCGCTGCTGAATAAGGTCGCTGACGTTTTTGATGCACGTGAGGTCGCGAACACGCCTGTTGAGTACAGCCGTCTGTTGTAGGTCTTTTGATTGCATGACGATCCAACGCACCCTGATCATAAAAACCAAAATGGTAATCAAAATACTGATTGCGATTCCGATAATATAAATGGCGTTGAGGCTGTAAAAACCTTTTTCAAATGACGGCATGGAATGGGCCGACAATCCCAGCACTTTGTTCCAAATGAAAATAGGATAAGTTTGATGAAAACGATATTCACCCAAATGCTTATCAAGGTTGTCGAATTTATGTTTTGTTAAATGTTCGGGTGGAAAGGCAGCCAACCATTCGTCATTTTCAGTATTGAGATTGGGAGTAAGACCCAAGGCGATGCTTTCCTTTAGCCATTCGTTTTTTCTAAAAGCATTGTCAAGTAGATTTTTTGGGTTGATAACAGCTGCAATAAAGGCGTTGGGGGCATCACCGGCTTGAAGCGAACGTGGTACTGAGGTAACCACAATAAAAACAGCAGTTGAATCGCTAGAGTGGTTAAGATGCACCAAGTTAGTGCTGTAAATCAAATCATCGTTTCTCGACTCAAAAACCAATTCACCCATTTCTTCCAAAACGTTAGGGTAAAGAAGGTTTGTTTCCGATGGAAAATTTCGCCCCAGCGCACTATATTTTAGATGATAAACACTGCTGTCGGGAAGCACAATACGCATGTAAGGTTGGTTGTTTTGCAACAATTTATCATCTTCGAAATAATAAAACGCCTCAAACGAATTCATTTTCATCAATTGATGCGCAAAGGCCTCAAACTCGTCGGCATCAACATATTCGCTACTGCTGGCAAAAACAG
>JADYZK010000190.1 GCA_020853175.1 Bacteroidales bacterium | reverse complement strand
TTAATCATCAAGAAGAGGCCAAATCCCATCAGTCCAACTCCTGCTGTACGGTTAAACATGCCAATCACCTTTTGGTTGAGAAACCTTTTGATGCTAAAGGCCGCGTAAGCTTTGCCAATGTCGCTCAGTAAAACAATCACCAACGTTCCGGCAAAAAAGTAAGTCAACTCCATTTCTTTACCGCCATAACGTGCCGAGATGCCCACTACAACACCAATCCAGAAAATCCATACAAAAGGATTGATCACATTCATAAAAAAGCCTTTGGCGATATAAGTAAACCATCGCGGGCCACTGATTTTAACCGGCAGCTCTGGGTTTTCGTTTCCTTCGGTAACCACTTTTCGGGTATAGGTTACTAAGCCAAAAATGATGAGAATAATGCCGCTTGCAATACCAAACCACAGGTAGTTGCTGGGTTCGGTAACAATTTGCACGGCCCCCATCAAGCACAACACCACCATGAGAAGGTCGTTGAGGAAAATGCCAATCGCAAGCAAGGTTGCAGGCCAAAAACCCCTGTGGATGCTCGTTTGCACCAAAGAAAAAAAAGCTGGGCCGAAGCCGAAAAATGTTGCTAATGTGATGCCCAGCAAAGCGCCTTCAATAAAAATATGCCCCATCGTGGTTTTTTGTGGTAAGAAGTAAAATCAAAGCTTCTTTGTATTCATTATCTTATCTTTCGCTTAAGAACCTCTCCCACTCTTCAAGACGTGCACCCTTCATTACCCGAGGAAATTTATTGGCACTACCCTCTTTTCCAAGTTTTTTCATATAATCGTGAAACACGTGTGCGGGCAACACCTCCATAAAAATATGGGTGATGGCTTCGGTGCGTTCTACCATATAATCATCGTTGAGCTGATTGAGGTAACCATCAATTTTCGCAATGGCTTCGTTGTGATCAAAAACATCATTGGTGCCGATGAACCAACGATGGGCAAACATGGAACCGTGTCGGAAACCTGAAACCGTAAATTCACTGATGGAGATGTTCATTTCTTCTTGTAAAAGCTCAATGGCACGGCTCATATTTTCAACAGAAAGGTGCTCACCACAGATGCTCAAAAACTGTTTGGTTCGACCGGTAATGAGGATTTCGCACTGTTCAACGTTGGTGAACTTGATGGTGTCGCCAATAAGATAGCGCCAAGCACCTGCATTGGTTGATATGAGCAGGGCATATTCGACATTTACTTGTGCTTGACTCAAATTAAGAGCGGTGGGATTGTCGCGCATATTGCCTTCATCGTCGAAATTTTGCTCGTTGAAAGGCACAAATTCATAATAAATGCCATTGTCAACAATCAGCTGCATAATGCGCTTGTCTAAGCGTGTTTGGTAGGCGATATAACCTTCCGAGGCGAGGTAGCTCTCTGAATAAATGACAGGTTTACTAAAAAGTTTCTCAAAACTTTTTTCGTAAGGTGCAAATGAAACGCCGCTATGAACATACACCGTGAGGTTAGGCCACAAATCGTGTATAGTGTTGAGGTTGTATTCTTTAATGATGCGTTCGAGTAATATTTGCACCCAGGCCGGCACTCCCACAACCACTCCAATATCCCACGAAGGTGCTTTGCGTACCATTTCGTTGAGTTTGGTGGCCCAGTCGCTTGCCTTTGAAATACGCCGACCAGGTTTGTAAAAGTGTTCAAACCAAAAAGGGATATTTCCGGCAGTGATGCCCGAGAGGTCGCCGGCAAAATAGGTGCCGTTGTATTGCAAGTGAGTACTTCCACCAATCATCAAAATACCTTTTTCATAAAAATGAACAGGAAAATCATACTTTGTGGTCGAAACCAATTGGCGGATGCTGGCCCTTTTAATCGAAACCAGCATGTCTTCGGTGATAGGAATGTGCTTGCTCGACGCTTCTGACGTGCCCGAGCTTAAGGCAAAATATTTTACCCGTCCGGGCCATGTAACATAAGCCTCTCCATTTAAAGCCCTGTACCACCACTGTTTATACATTGAATTATAATCAAAAACAGGCACTTTATGGGCAAAATCATTCACAATATCGCTGCTTTCAAGAATGGATTCAAAATCATATTCTTCACCAAAAGCTGTAAATTGTGCCTTTCGCAACAGTTTTTTTAATTGCAAAGTTTGGGATAGAATTGGGCTGTGCCTTTGTTTTCTCATTTCAACAGGCATATTGCGCAACTCGTAAGCTTTTTTGATAATATGTCCAATGATTGGCATGTTTTGTCAAATTAATCAGTGGGCAAAAATAGAAAACATTTTAAACTAAAACTATTACCCTCCCAAAAGGAGAAGTTGTCACCTAATAACGATCGATCTATAAATCATACCTGTTCGATTTCCCGCAGGCAAATGTGGAGTGAGAAAACCATTTCAGGCCAAACCTACTAAATGCCCCCCCGAAATTTACCGATTTGAAAGCCATTGAAGCACCACATCAATATGGATTACCAAACAGAAAATAAAATAATCTGAGGGCTTAGAAAATTTCTCTGTTATTTTTATAACAAAACAAGGCTTTTACTACATTTGTGGTTCAAAACTTTAGGATGGGTTCTGTTGAACCGACAAAGAAAAATACTAACTTATTCTTTATCAAGTAACAATATGATGTGGATTAACAAAATTATTGCCGGCATGTTGCCGTACATGCCAAAAGGTTTGGTGTGGTTGTTTTCGAAACGCTATATCGCGGGGAAAAAAATTGAAAATGCAATCGAAATCAGCCGAAAGCTGAATGAAGAGGGCATGATGGTGACCATTGACTTGCTGGGCGAATTTATCACCGAATTGAAGCAGGCCGAGGACAACAAAAACGAGTACCTCAATATTATTGAAACCATTCAAAAAGCTAAAATTGATGGTAATTACTCGTTAAAACCTACCATGTTTGGCTTGTTGATTGACACCGAAGTATGTTATACCAACATCCGTGAAATTGTTGCCAAAGCTGCCTCCTACAACAATTTTGTGCGCATTGATATGGAAGATTCTCAATGTGTTGACTTAGAAATTGATTTATTTCGCAGGCTAAAGGCCGAATTTCCAAAAAATGTCGGGTTGGTATTGCAAGCCTACCTCAAACGCACTTTGGGCGATATCACAAATTTATTGGATATTCACAGCAAAGAAATTCCAATCAGCTACCGTTTGTGTAAAGGAATCTATGTTGAATCGGAAAAAATCGCTTATAAAAAATATGAAGAGATCAATGCGCACTTCCTTGAAAATCTTGAATTTATGTTTAAAAATGGCATCTATCCGGGTATTGCTACCCATGACAAGCCATTGATTGAAGGCGCATACAAATTGATTGAAAAATACAAGGTTCCACGCGAAAAGTATGAATTTCAAATGCTTTATGGTGTAACGCCTCAGCTGCGCAAATCTATCGTTGACGACAACCATCGCATGCGCATCTACGTTCCCTTTGGCGAGCAGTGGTTTGCCTATTCCACACGTCGCCTCAAGGAAAATCCATCTATGGCCAAAGAAATTATTAAAGCACTATTTTTTAGGGGGTAATTTCTAAAAACACGCTTAAAAAGGGAGAGATAATGAAATAAATGTATCATCTCCCTTTTTTGTTTTAAGTCTATAACCATCAGTTGTTTGTTTAATTTTCGATTTTTTCATACCTTTGCACACTTATTTATACCGTTCATCAATATTTATATAATGGAAAAGTCAAGGATTCTTTTTGTGGAGCAAGCCATCACACCCTATCTAAAAGAGACCCACATGAGCAAAATAGGGCGATTTTTGCCGCAGGGTATCCAAGAAAGGGGCAAAGAAATCCGCACTTTCATGCCGCGTTTTGGCAGTATCAACGAGCGTCGAAATCAACTTCACGAAGTCATTCGCCTATCGGGTATGAATTTGATCATTAATGAAAGTGATCATCCCTTGATTATTAAAGTGGCCTCTATTCAACAAGCCAGAATGCAGATTTATTTTATTGATAATGAAGACTTTTTTCATCGGAAATTTACCATTAAAGACAAAGCCGGACGTTTTTACGAAGATAACGACGAACGCACCATCTTTTTTTCGCGCGGTGTAATCGAAACCGTAAAGAAATTAGGCTGGGGGCCGGATATCATTCATTGCCACGGATGGATGTCGGCTTTAGTGCCATTATATGTTAAAAGAGCTTATAAAGACAATCCGCTTTTTACCGATGCCAAAGTAGTGTATTCCTTGTATGGCGATGATTTCAAGGAAACCTTTCGCGAAAGTTTTGAGAAAAAATTACGCCTTCCGGGCATCACTCCCAAAGACCTCAAATACTATAAAGAATCAAACTACGTTAACATCACCAAAGCTGCCATTGATTATGCCGATGCCATCATCGTTGCAAGCGAAAAAGTGAATCCAGAGCTGTTGGCTTATCTCGAAGACAAGAAAAAACCAATACTCGTTCACCCCAGCGTTGACAACTATGTTGAGGCCTACAACACATTCTACGACAGCCTACTTGGAAAAAAATAAAGCATAAACGTTAATTCCATTTACTTTGAAAAAACTATTTTACGGCCTGAAGTACTGGCATGTGGTTGTGTTTTTTGTTGGATTGCTTATCATCGGCACTGCCTGCACCAAACGACCCAACCAAATAGGTTCCGATATTCAGCCCAATGCAGGCTTGATTCAGCTGCAATACAGCGACACCATTGAACTTACGGCTTACAGCGTGTTGGAAGACTCGCTTCGAACCGATCGCACAGAATCCAACCTGCTGGGAAGCATGAAAGACCCTGTGTTTGGAACCACAACAGCAGGCTTTTATACCCAAGTGCGCCTTTCGACAAGCACCCACGATTTTGGAACAAACCCTCAATTAGATTCCTTGGTTTTGCAGTTGGTTTATTCGGGTTATTATGGCGACACCACCACCATGCAAACCATTCATGTGCACGAACTGCTCGACAGCCTGAAATATGATTCGGCCTATTACTCCAACCAAGTGAAAGCCACCGGCGATATTGATTATGCCAACTACAGTTTCATGCCCAAGCCCAAAAGCCGATTCATTTTTGGCACTGACACTTTGGCTGCTATGATTCGTGTGCGCCTCAGCGACCAATCGGCAGAATTGGGTAACAAACTTTTGGCAGCAGATTCCGTCAGCTTGTCAGCCAATACTGCTTTTTTAAGATACTTTAAAGGACTTCGCGTTACAGCCGAAACCGTTTCACAAGGAGGTGCCATTTTGTTTTTTAACCTTCCGGTGACACAATCGAAAATGACGCTCTATTACAACAACGCCGAAGAAGACTCACTGCGTTACGAATTTTTTATCACCAGCTCCGAAGCGCGTTACAACACTTACGATCATTATGGCTATGCCGATGCAGATGCATCCCTTAAAAACCAAGTGCTGAACGGCGATACCCTGCTTGGGCGCGATAAGTTTTATTTACAGTCCATGAACGGACTAAAAGCCCGCATACGCCTCAATGGCTTGAATGAAATTCGTCAAAAAGCTCCCGGAAAAATAGTTGTAAACGAAGCCAAATTGATCTTTACAAGCATGGAACTCGACACCGTTCGCTATTTTGTTCCTTCGCAATTGGCCCTCGTGCGCAGCAACGGCCAAGGAGGTTATAGCATTTTAAGCGACCAAATTGAAGGCGAAGGCTATTTCGGCGGAACCTATAGAAGTCAATTCAACAACTATCAGTTCCGCATCAACCGCTATGTGCAAGATTTACTAAGAAATGACAGTATCGTGACTGATGATCCAGGGCTTTACTTGATCATTCAAGGTTCGGCTTCAAGAGCCAACCGTCTAATTTTGAACGGCACCCATCCGCAAGTAGATTCTCTTACTCGTTTGCAATTGCAACTCAACTATTCCATCATCAACGATTAGTGGGTTGCTCTGTTTTTTTAAAAAACATTCACAAGTGTAATCACAATCATGTGCAGCAGTTTTTATGGATATCCCTTCCATTTAAGCAAGATATTTTCCTTAAAATGGATATTCGTTTCCTTTTTTGAAGAAACTATTCCCAAAATTGCTGGCCAAAAAAATGAAAAAATACTACTTTAGCCAAAATATTTTGATGATAGACTTGAAATCTAACTCCAACAACCAAAAACAACCATAAAATGTGCGGAATAGTAGCTTACATAGGCCCAAAAGATGCCTACCCAATTTTAATTAGCGGTCTCAAACGCCTCGAGTATAGAGGTTATGACAGTGCCGGAATAGCGTTACTCGACCAAGAACTTTTGGTATATAAAACCAAAGGAAAAGTGAGCCAGCTTGAAGACCATGTGAAAGAAGCCAACCTTAAAGGAACCATCGGCATTGCCCACACCCGCTGGGCTACCCACGGCGAGCCCAATCAAGTAAACGCCCACCCACATTACTCCCAATCGAAAGAAATCGCGCTGATTCATAATGGCATCATCGAAAATTATGCCCCATTGAAGCACGAACTCGAAGCCAGGGGATATGTTTTTCAATCCAGCACCGACACCGAAGTGCTTACCAATTTAATTGAAGACATTAAATTGAATGAGGGCGTTCAGTTATTTGATGCCGTGCGCATTGCCCTCAACCAAGTTACCGGCGCTTATGCCATCGTTGTTATGTCGCGCGATGATCCGGACACCCTTATTGCGGCGCGCAAAGGCAGTCCTTTGGTGATCGGCATTGGCACCAATGACTTTTATGTGGCCTCTGATGCTACACCTATTATTGAATATACCAAGAACGTGGTTTACCTCGATGATGAAGAGGTGGCATTAATTCGTAGGAACCAACACCTGAAGATTAAAACCATTCGTAACCATGAAAAAACACCTTACGTTGAGAAGCTTGAAATGAACCTCAGCACCTTGGAAAAAGGTGGTTTTGAACATTTCATGCTCAAAGAAATATACGAGCAACCCACTTCCATTCGCGACAGTATGCGTGGTCGCATCCATCTGGATCAAGGCACTGTTACTTTAGGCGGTATTATTGAATACGAGCAAAAGCTACTCAATGCCAACCGCATCATCATTGTGGCATGTGGCACATCGTGGCACGCCGGTTTGGTGGGCGAATATCTTTTTGAAGACATTGCTCGCATTCCCGTTGAAGTGGAATACGCCTCCGAATTTCGTTACCGCAATCCTGTCATTTACGAACGCGACGTGGTCATTGCTATTTCCCAGTCCGGTGAAACTGCCGATACCTTGGCAGCCATTGAGCTGGCCAAATCAAAAGGTGCCACTATTCTGGGAATTTGCAATGTGGTAGGATCATCTATTGCACGAGCCACCCATGCCGGGAGCTACACCCATGCCGGTCCGGAAATCGGCGTAGCGTCCACCAAAGCATTCACGGCGCAAGTGACGTTGCTTACCCTTTTTGCTTTGCGTTTGGCCCAAATGCGTGGCACTATCGGTCGGTCGCGGTTTATGCAAATCATTACCGAGCTGAGTCTTATCCCCGAAAAAGTACAAGAAACTTTAAAAGGCAGTTCTAAAGTCATTGAAATTGCCGAAAGGTTTAAAGACGTGCGCAATTTCCTTTATCTTGGCAGAGGTTATAACTTTCCGGTGGCACTCGAAGGGGCACTCAAATTAAAGGAAATTTCATATATCCACGCCGAAGGCTATCCTGCCGCCGAAATGAAACACGGCCCTATTGCGCTCATTGATGAAGAAATGCCTGTGGTAATTATTGCCACCAACAGAGGAACCTACGAAAAAGTGCTGAGTAATATTCAAGAAGTGAAAGCACGAAAAGGTAAAGTGATAGCCATTGTTACCCAAGGCGATGTTGAAGTACGCCGACTGGCCGACTATGTGATTGAAATACCCGAAACTGAAGAGATGCTTGTGCCGCTTTTGGCTACCATACCGTTGCAAAAACTCGCCTACCATATTGCTGTGATGCGTGGTTGCAACGTGGATCAACCCCGAAACCTTGCCAAATCGGTAACCGTAGAATAAATTTTTCAAAAATAATTTTTGGGTTGTCCCCAAATAAAACTCGGCCAATTGACTGGTCGAGTTTTTTTATTGCTTCTTTTAAAGAAAATTGAACGATAGCGGACAAAATTTCATCGAATCCGAACAGGTTTTGACGTTGTCAGTTGTTTTGAAAAAAGCAGTATACTTTTATTAATCAGTTAATTAAACATTTTGGCATGTGCTTTGTTATTAGGATATACAGTTAACAACAATGAAAATTTCTAAGACATGAAAACATACCTCATTTTAATCATCGCCCTCCTTGTCATCACCGGATCGCAAATAAAAGCAGAAGGGTTAGACTTGCAAACCCGCCCGGAAGCTTATATCAACGACATTCCATTCAACACCCAAGCCATCGCAAGTAGCCTTGCTTTTGGAAAGGCAATCAGTGTTGATTTTAAATTACAAGAAGAAGGATACGTCAACGACATTCCTTTCGACACCAAAGCATTGGCCGAAGAAAGTTTAATGGCCTTTGACGAGCAACATCTACCGACAATGGCCGATGAAGATTTTATCAATGACATTCCATTTGACACCCAAAAAATAGCGGCAGAACATCTAAAATAAATTTAAAAAGCCCTAAAGACAATTTTCTCATACTATTATAATTTTGTGTTGGTTTTTTGAACAGGCGGAGGCAATCTCCGCCTTTCATGATTATAGTGTTGAAATTTCCTTTCAGGTTGTATGCTAAAAGTCCTTCCATTTGTTAAAGACCTTTATAATTTTGACAGAATAGTCAAATTTGGAAACAAAACAAATAATGATGTATTACTCTGATTAACCGTTTTTTATATTTGTCTTGTATTTGTTTTTCTATCTGTATGTGCTGCTGAATCCGATCGTTTGCATCTGGCTTTTTTAGGATAAAAAAAAATACACTAAGTTTGCACACAACGAACCTAAAAAGACCGGTTTATGCTTAAACAGATCCTTTTTGCCCTGGTGCTCACCGCAACCTTAGTTGTGTTTGCCTACACCATCCGCAAGTTATTTCTCAACTTTAAGTTTACGCGAAAGAGTCCCTTACGCAACATCCCCCAACGGATAAAAGTGACACTCGAAGTGGCCATCGGGCAAACGAAAATTTTCAGACATCCTGTCATGGGATTGCTTCACGCCCTTGTGTTTTGGGGGTTTTTGGTTATTTTAGTCGGTAGCATCGAAATGGTGGTTGACGGCCTGTTCGGCACCGAGCGTGTACTAAAATTTTTAGGGCCTGTGTATGATGTCCTCATTGCATTTGGCGATGTTTTTGCTGCAATCATTTTTGTATCCGTAATGGTGTTTTTAATCCGTCGGATCTTCCTCAAAGTGCATCGTTTCTATGGCCCCGAGATGAAACCCATTTCAAAGGCCGACGCCAACTTAGCCCTTTCGTTTATCCTTTTGCTGATGGTGAGCTTGTTGGGAATGAACACTTTTTACATTCTAGAAAGCCAATCCGAAGGAACCTCAATAGCGGGTGTTTATCCTGTAAGCCTTTTTTTGGCCGGATTTTTCGCGCCACTCTCTCCTCATTCCATCCACTTTTGGCACGAATTCAATTGGTGGGCTCACATTGTTTTGATTTTTGTTTTTGCCAATGTTCTGCCTTATTCCAAACATTTCCATGTGTTCATGTCGGTTCCCAACGTGTTTGTGAGCCGCATCAGTCCTTTAGGTTATGTTGAAAATATGGACAGCATTACACAAGAAGTGAAAATGATGCTCGATCCGCAGGCCGCTTTTGCAGCAGGCACCGAAGCACCTCCCAAATTTGGCGTTTCCGATGCCGAAGATGTGAGTTGGGTCAATTATATGAACGCCCTTTCCTGCACTGAGTGTGGTCGTTGCACCGCTGTTTGTCCGGCCAACATTACCGGAAAACTCCTTTCGCCGCGCAAAATTATGATGGATGTTAGGGCCAGGATGAAAGAAAAAGGACCCGGACTTCAAAAAGAAGGTTTGACTTTTACCGATGGCAAATCGCTCCTTGGCGATTATATCACCGAAGAGGAGCTTTGGGCTTGCACCATGTGCAATGCTTGTGCTCAAGAGTGTCCAGTCAACATTCACCAGCCCTCCATTATTCTCGATATGCGACGCTACCTTGTTTTAGAAAAATCGGCAGCGCCGGCAGGGCTGAATACCGCCTTCACCAACATTGAAAATAATGGTGCGCCTTGGCAGTTTTCGCCACAAGACCGCTTGAAATGGGCCGAAGACCTTTATGTGAACACGAAAGAATAACCATCGAAAAACACCTCAAATGGAAAAAAATACAAAAATAAATGTGCCGGTTATGGCCGAAGTTGTAGCCGGTGGGCAACATCCCGAATGGCTTTTTTGGGTTGGATCGGCTGGTGCTTTCGATGATAGGTATAAAAAAGTAACCCGCGAATTTGTTAAAATTCTCAGCTTTTTAAAAGTCAATTATGCGGTGTTGGGCACAGAAGAATCGGACAGCGGCGACTTGGCACGACGTGCCGGAAACGAGATGTTGTTCCAAATGCAGGCGCTTACCAACATTCAACTGCTTGATATGTATCAAGTAAAGAAAATTGTTACCTGCTGCCCACATGACTATAACACTTTAAAAAATGAATATCCCGATTTGGGCGGACAGTATGAAGTGTGGCACCATACCCAATTTTTGAATCAGTTTTTGGGTTCCATCGAAAAATTCATCAAGAACAACCCCTTTAGCAATCAAACCATTGTTTTTCACGACCCCTGTTATTTGGGCCGCGCCAATAAGGAGTATGATGCGCCACGCGAGGTTTTGGCAGCCATCCCGTCCAAAAAAGTGGAGATGAAAAGAAACCGAAGCTACGGATTATGTTGTGGTGCCGGTGGCGGACAAATGTTCAAAGAAGCCGAAAAAGGCAATAAGGAAGTGTTCATCGAGCGCACCGAAGAAGCGATAGAAACCGGTGCCGACATCATAGCAACGGCTTGTCCGTTTTGCATGGTGATGATGACCGACGGCATCAAATACAAGCACCGCGAAGACAGTATGAAAAATTACGATGTGGCCGAGATTGTGAGTATGGCACTGAATTTATAACGAGTTAAACGTCATTTGTCCAATCAGTTATGTTTAGGTAGTTACTTTTTGAGGCTCAGGCTGAGGCTCGGTTTCATCGTTCCAGAAGTCGAAATGCTTTAGTTTCTCTTCAAGTTTTAACTTCTGTAAAAGATAAGGCGCAAATTCCTTAACATCTTCATAGAAACGGGCTGATTGTTGTTTTTCCTGAGACACGAGTTTATCTTCCACTTTCAGGTATCCCAGCAGCATGATAAATAAACTCAGCACAAGCAAACCCTTCAACAGTCCGAACACCGCCCCGGCAATGCTGTTTAAAAAACCGAGCATGATGGTTTCCATCACTTTTTCAATGAGTTTTCCAATGGCCGAAACAACGACGACCACAAAAACAAGGGTTAGCACAAACGCTATCATATTGAGATACTTACCACCTAATCCAAACATTTCGCGAATGAAATCGGCAGTAACGTCTGAAAAGTAAAAAGCAAAATAAATTCCTAAAATCAGTGCTAATAAGGAGGTAATGGAATGTATAAATCCTTTTCGATAACCTTGAATCGCGCTCAAAGCCAGAAGAACAACAAGAACAATATCAATGATAGACATAGGCTGATTATTTGCGTAGTCG
>JADYZK010000189.1 GCA_020853175.1 Bacteroidales bacterium | reverse complement strand
GGTTGAAACACTCGGCTTCCACGTCGATGTAACCGTCGGTGACCACCACGATGGAGCGCGACAAACCTTTTTTGGCGCGGGGAAGTTTCAGGGCGCGTTCGAGGGCGGGAAGCAATTCGGTGCCGCCGCTGCCTTGTTGTTTGTCGATGAAATCAAACGCTTTTTGCAGGTTGTCGCTGTTGGCTTTGAGCGATTTGTCGGACAAGATGTTGCTCGTGCCGGCGAAAAGGATCACGTTGAACTGGTCGTCGGGACGCAGACCGCCCACCAGGTTTTTCAGCAGTTTTTTCGACACGTCGAGTGGAAAACCGTTCATGGAACCCGAAACATCGACCACGAACACGTACTCGCGGGCAGGGATGTCGGCTTTGGCCACCGTTTTGGGCGGCTGGGCCATGCAGAGGAAAAACTTCTCGTCGCCGTCGTCGAAGAGCAAAAGACCGGCGTCTACCTGTTCGCCGCGAAGCGAATATTTCAGGATAAAATCGCGGTTGCCACCTTTGATTTCGGTTTTGTGCAGGCGTACGTCGGCGTTGGCGTCGGTTTTGTAATCCACGTCGATGCGGTGTGTGGGCGACTTCAGGTCGAGCAAAGGCATACCGGCTGCGAGGTGTACGGAAAGATCGAAAGCGTACAACGGCGCTTCGCCTTTGTGTTGATACGGCTGGGCGGTGAACCCGTTGTTGTTGCCCGATTTGCCGTTGGTGTAGCGCGGACCCACAACCGTGGGGTACACAAACTGGTAGTCGCCGTTTTCGGGGATGAGCAGTTCTGTGTAGCGCAGTTCCACTTCGATGGTATCGCCGGGCGTGATGTTGGCCACGTTCATCTGGAACACGTTGGGACGTTGTTGTTCGAGCAGCGACGCGCGTTTGCCTTCACTTTTGGCTTGTTCGTATTGGGCGCGGGCTTTGTCGCGTTCGGCGATTTTGGCTTTTACGGTGCGGTCTCCGATGCGCATGGTGAGTCCGTACACGGCGGCCTGGGTGGAGCCGGGGAAAACGTACACACATTCAAGCGTTTGGGTACCGGTGTTCACATAGGTTTGGGTCACCGCCACGTCGGCGATGACGCCCGCGATGTTCACTTTGGCAGTTGTGTTTTTAAGCGGCAGGGCATCCACGCCTTGCGCGGCGCCTTTGACCATGAAGTAGGGCGACAAGGTTTTGTCGGCGGGTTCCTGTTGGGCGAAAGCCTGGAGGGAACAAAGCAGAAGCAGGAAAAAACAAGCGTATTTCATTGTTGCACGGTTGGTTTTGAGTGACGATGTGCAACAAAGGTGTGGGCGGGGAATAGGTTATTGCCGGAGGTTGTAGCAGGTGGGGCGGTTGGGCTAGGATTCGTTGGGGATTGGGGAGGATGTGTTTTTTTGATTGCCCGGTTCTGGCAGAATGTACCCTGAGACTATAACCTGCGGCATCAAAAAGGTTGGGGTAAAGTAAAAGTGGCTTTTGGATTTGGGAATTTGAAACGTTGGCTTAACTTTGTCAGGATAACCCCAATGAAGATGAAACGAAGTTTCCCTTCATTTGTCGGTATGTTCAATTGTGTGAAACCAGCCAGATTGGTTTGGTTTTTGTAACGGCTGTGTACTCCGATGGTTTCAAAGCGTTGCGGCAAACCAACTTATCCAGCTTGTTTTACGCAACAGGTGGTTAAAGGACAGGTGGTGAAGAAGCGGGTTTCCACGCAATTGGGGCTATATGGAGGGAGGTGACGGCAAACCAAAGTTGGCTATAACTCAAAAAAATGACAAAAATGATTCAAACAATTGCAATATCAGATGAACAAAAAGAAAAGATTCTTGCCATAAATGAGAATCATTTTAACGATTTAAAATCTAAAGATATTTCTCCAGCAAGTCTAACAAAAACGATTTCTGCATTTTCAAATGCTGTAGGTGGCGAACTTTATATTGGCATTGATGAAACTGAGATTAATGGCACTTTATCTAGAGAATGGAGAGGGTTTTCTGATGAAGAAGAAGCAAATGGACACATTCAAATCTTTGAAAAATTATTTCCTGTTGGAGACTATTATTCTTACACTTTTTTGGCTCACCCCAATTCAAAAGGATATGTTTTGCAAGCTTCGATAAAAAAAACACTACATATTGTTAAAGCATCAAATGATGCAATTTACAAAAGGCGATCCGCGCAAAACTTAAAACTTACAACAAACGAAGAACTCAGGAGACTTGAACTTGATAAAGGTCTTGCGAGTTTTGAAGATGTCCCATTAAATATTCCTGTTGATGTTGTTTCTGACTCACTAGTAATCTATGAGTTCATGATTGAAGTTGTACCAACTATAGAGCCTTTCCCTTGGTTAAAGAAGCAACTATTGATCCGGAACGGTCTGCCTACAGTTGCTGCAACTCTACTATTTTCTGATATACCACAAGCTGCTTTACCCAAACAGAGTGGCATTAAGATATATCGATATAAAACTAAAGCAAATGAAGGTACTCGTGAAACACTTGTTTTTGATCCTATTTCGATTGAAGGCTGTATTTACAAACAAATCTATGAGGCTGTAGAAAAAACTAAAGCAATCATAGAAAATGAGAAAGTATTAAGAGAAACTGGCCTTGAGGAGCTGACTTATCCCAATAAGGCATTACATGAAATTGTAACTAATGCAGTACTGCATCGAGATTACAGTATTGCTTCGGACATACATATTAGGGTTTTTGATAATCGGGTTGAGATTTTGAGTCCGGGTTCTTTGCCCGGCCACGTAACTGAAGCGAATATATTGAACGAGCAATTTGCAAGAAACGGAAATCTCGTTCGTCTTGTAAATAAATTTCCAAATCCGCCAAATAAAGATGTTGGCGAAGGATTAAATACGGCATTTAACGAAACAACCGATTTAAGGTTGAAAAAACCAACAATTATAGAACTTGAAAATGCAGTATTAGCCACTATTAGTCATGAACCATTAGCATCTCCTGAGAAAATCGTGATGGAATACCTTGAGACGCATGATGAAATCCACAATAGTACAGCTAGAGAGTTGACAGGTGTAAAGACCTCAGATAATATGAAAACTATTTTCTATAGGATGCAGGAAAAAGGATTAATTCTAATGAATCCCGATCCAACTAAAAAGGGTCGTAATAGTACATGGATAAAAAAATTACCATCGGCTAACAATTCTTCCTTGCCAACCCAGCTAAATGAGGCGGTTGATTAGGAAGCAACCGTTAACCGCCAATATCTAAAAGCGGTACAATGCACTGAAATTGCACATTCCGGCGCAAAGTGAATAATCATTACCGGAGAAAGTGAGCAGCAACCTGTGGCTCAAAATCAGTCATTTTTCCGGAGCATACAGAACACTTTTTCAGATTGAATTTGGAATAAAAGACAGGCATAAAATGGTGGTGCACTTTTGGTGATAAGTGACATATAGATGTCTTCACCCCTGAAAACAACCCAAACACTTGGGAATGAGGCGGTGAAATATCTTTTTTTTCAACAAAAGTTGGGCAACATAAAAATCCCACCGGGCTCTTTGGAAATTTGAAATTGCAGCTTATCTTTATATGGTTAACCACCAACCTAATGAACCGTCAACTCCCATTCATTTTGATTCCATCCATTGCGTGCATCCAACCCGTCTGAATCGATACACGTAACTGTTGTGTAAACAAATGGTATCCAGGCGTTCCGATAAGCCAACTTATCCGGCTGGTTTTACGCAACTGACTGTTTATTCCGGAAACTTTGACCCCCAAAATGTTGGTATTATTCCGGAGGTTTGCCCCCCCGGAAAAATCTGATAAATAAGATTAAAAATGCTGTCAAATTATATAACATGCAAGACACAATAAAAAAGCAAATCGTTTCAATATGGGAAAAATACATTTCCGATAATAAAATGGTACAAGATACCAAAGGCAATGTGTTGGACAATATTGATGAGAAAAGATTGGAAGCAATATACACACTAAAAATAATTATAGATGATTTTGTAATTGGGAAAATAGATATAGCCGAATTTAAAACAAATATTGACAGTTTCAATAAAAAAAACAACCTTTGGGGCTTCACTTCTATAAAAGGTCAGATGTTCTTTAACCTTTTGCTCAAAACAAGCGAGACAGAAGTGCAACAAAACAATCTAGCCAAATTATTAAGAGATTGTGTAATTGAACCGAAAGACTTATCTGATGCTTTGAATAAAATAGATGCAATGGATAAATACACTTCTAATATATTCAGCCAAGCACCAGATAAACGTAAAGCTCCTAACCCAGCTTCTGTTTGCTACTTCCTTTCCTATTTTTGGCAAATACAAAATTATCAGAAATGGCCCATAATGTATAGCTCTATAATTGTTTCATTCACAGACATTGGGTTGTGGACTGAACAGCCATCACAGAAAGATGCTTATCAAACTTTTTACCATCTTAATGAAGAAATTAAAAATATTCTTTCAATTCATACTGGTCGAGCAATAAATAATTGGGAAGCCGAACATTCGTTTTGGAATTTCAGGACAGTTACAGCTTACCCCAAACAGCATAGTAAGTCGAAAGATGAAAAACTTGCTGATATTGAAGGTGGTCAAACCATTTCTGTATTAAAAAAGGCAAGCTTTAATATTTTTGATTTCATCCCTCCTATAACGGCAAAACTTATTGATTTAGGTAGCGAAACCGAATCTAGTAGTTCTGGTAAGGGTAGAAGGTTTGAAAAAGCTGTTTGTGAATTGTTTAAACAACTCGGGTTTTATGTACAGGAATTAGGTCAAGGAACTGGAAGAGAACCGGACTTAATAGCTATAAACAAAGAAGGTAATGTTGCCTTTGTTATTGACGCAAAGGCTTATGCAAATGGTTATATGCTGAGTGCGAGTGACGAAAGAGCTATTCGAGAATACATTTCACATCATTGTCCTAAACTTAAAAAAGAGGGTATTAATAAAATAGGTTTCTTAATTATTAGCAACTCCTTCAAACCAGGCTTTGACAGTTTCATTAATGAAATAACCTGGAAGACTGATATTAAACGTTTCTCTCTTCTAAGCTCTGAAGCTTTGCTTCATTTATTAGCATATAAAATAAAAGACCAATTGCCCATATCTGAAATTATTGATGCAATAATCAGCTTGGGAAATAATATTTCAGCACAAGACATAATTCAAAAATTTGATGATGTTTAATCAACATTACCAGAAATCCAACTTAACATTTTACCAGATTTCAAACGTAACAATATTGATTTTCGGAAAATATAAATTAAATGTTAAAATCAAATTGCTAACAATCGCTTCTCAAAAAGGCTGCCTAAACGTCGCAAATTCGGGAAGCGGAAGGTTAGCACCAGGTTGAGTAACAAAAATTAAAAATCATGAAAAGTTTTTTCTACATTTTGACAGTTTTATTATTAACATCTTGCGGTGGAGGTTCAAACATTCCGGACGATGTTAAATGGGAAATAATAAAAGAAGAACCAAATGAAGCTTTGAACAAAAATAATGTTGAGGTTAAACTCAATAAGAAAATTGACGAAAAAATCCTAAAAGAAATTGCCTTAAAAATTCGTAAAGACAGAAAAAAGTACGACAAACTTTGGATTTTTTATAATATACCAGGTATGACAAGTGGAATGGCATGGGCAACTACCCATTTCACACCGAACTTAAAAGTCGAGATCATCGGTTCAACTACAATCGAAGACAATGAGACATCTAAAACGGCAAACATAGATAGTGAGGTTTTAGGTAAATGGAGAAGTGAAAAAAGTTTAATGGGAGCGGCATTGATTCTTTACAAAAATGCTGACGGAAAGCTAATGATGAGGATTACCTTCAAGGATGGAAGTACCATGGAACGTGAAATGATAGAGTCAACCCAGAAAGGGAAAACCAAATATCAAGACGACAATGAAAATGGAGAATATTACATCTTGGAATCGAATGACAATTTAGGGATGTATGGAAATAAAGGTAAATTTGATGAAGCGATTAAAATTGAATAAATACTGACTCTGGCGGGTTTGACGAAAATTGGGGCATCCGCCCTCAAGTTTCCGCTCTGGGTTTGGCTGATATAAAATAATGGTTTTCAAAAGTCTTCGAAGATGGCAAATGAGCTTGACCGGAAATGTCCGAGCAAGTATGACATGACCGAACAAATTCAACCACTTAGGGTCCCCTGTTCGGGCAATAAATATGGTGCTAACAATGCACTGTCTCACAT
>JADYZK010000188.1 GCA_020853175.1 Bacteroidales bacterium | reverse complement strand
GAACAGGATTTTTATACATACCATCCATCAGATCAAACACTTGTCCTTTTTGATAATTGTCGCTTTTGGGATAGAATCCCAGATAACGACTCAATTCAATCATAAAAAAAAGATGAAAATTAGCGTACTGCAACTGCTGCAAATCGAGCCATTGCAACGATTGATGCACAAAACCAAACAAAGGGCGATTGGGATTCATTTCGATGATCGTTTTGCTGAGCAACTCGCTTAGAAAGATGACAAGAGCGTTTTTTTGCAATCCCGAGTGAAGCGTTTGGTAACTTGTTTCAACCGCAACTTCGGTCATAAAATGTAAATCTTTACCCGGTTTAATGCGCGCAACAAATTCGATGAGGGTCAGCGGTTGAAAAAAAGCCGGTTTAAAGCGGGAGTGTTTGGCATAAGCGCCTTTGATAAGAAAAGAAAGCAGGCCGTGGTTTTCGGTAAAAACTTTTACAATCAAGCTGCTGTCACCATACTTGAGATGCTGCAAAACGATACCTCTGCTACTGCCTTCGCTCATTGCTTACGCATCACCATCACTTTGGTAGCCAGTGTTTCCACACCTTCGTCGTCACTGATAAACACCAAATAGATGCCCGGATTTACATGGTTTCCGTTGAGGATACGACCGTCCCAAATGGCTTGTCCGCCTTCGGAACGTGTTTGAAAAACAAGGTTTCCGCTGAGGTCGGTAATTTTGACGATGGCGTTTCGCACCACTCCTTTTATGGCAATAGGGCCGCCGTATTCGGGACGCACGGGATTGGGATAGGCAAACACATCGGTGTTCACAGGGCTGGGTGGAGTGGCGTTTCCTTTGAAAGAAATGATGCCGTTCGGGGTGCCGAAAAACACTTCACCATCGGCTGTGATGGCAATGCTGTTCACGGTATTGGATAAAAGCGGACTGTTGTCGGTGTTGAAATAAAAGATTTGTTCAAGCCCATCGCTCGACATGAGAAAAGCACCGTTTTCGGTTCCAAACCATTTTTTGTTGGCGCCATCAACAGCAATGGCGAGAATTTTTTCGCTGCCAAGTAAAAAGTCGGCTTGTCCGGTGCCATCGTTGCGGGGCACTAAAATTTGTTGAACATCATAATTGGCGCCTTGCTCAAAAATACGTTCGGGGTTATACACGATGGCAGGTCCTTTATCGGTGCCAATCCAAACGGCCCCATCTTGATCAACGGCCAGCGAATACACTGCATTTCCGGGGATATTTCCTGTGTTGGGGCTTGTGGTTAATATTTTAAGTCGGTCGTCGCCGGTATTGTCCAACGTATTGTTGTCATTGAAAACCATTACCGGCCCGTTGGAGCGACGCAGCACCCATTTGTAATTGTTTTTATCCACAATCATATTTCCAATATCCGATCCACTGGCTTCGGAACCGAGATAAAATGACTTCCAAGAGCCATCGGTTTTTCTTACCGAAAGTAAATTGGTGGTTCCGGTGTTGGCCACCCAAAGGTTGTTGAAGCTATCGAAAGCGAGGCCTGAAATATTAACCAAATTCGGATCGGCCAGCCAGGGGCGCAGGCTGCTGTTGGTAACAGAGTAGATGTTGGTGAGTTGGTAATCGGTAAATTCCAGCACCCCATCCTGCCAAGTACCGATATAGGCTTTTTTGGGATTGAGCGGATCAACGGCCACGCTCACAAAATCGCTGATGGTATCGAAACCCGAGGTGTTTGACGAGTTGTAAGTTTTCCAGCTACTTCCGTCGAAGGAAAAGACGCCATCCACCATATAGCGTTTTCCCCAGTCGTTTCGGCGCCCCCCCGAAGCTACCCAAACATTGCCATCGGCAGCTTTTAGTTCATACACATTGGTGGTTCCGGGTCCATTGGGTAAAAACTGTTCGGCGCTAAAGCCACTGTTGTGCACCCGCAACAAGCCACGTTTTCTGTCGCCAATCCAAATGGCTTCATCGTTTTCATACACCCCCGCCAAAGGTTCAATTGAAGTAGCCTCAGGTTGGTAGATGATAGAAACGAGTTCCATTTTTTCGTTGTAAACATAAAAATCGAAATGATTGACAATCACAAAATGATCGTTGTTGGCGCGAAACTGCCTGTGAAGCGAGGTGTTTGTTTTATCGAAATAATTCCATTCGTTGCCATTGAACACAAACATGGTGTCGGTATTGTAGGCATTGCGTGTATAATTCAAGTACATCTTATCGTTGAACGATTCAATGAGATTGTAATTGAAATTGGGATGACGCAAACGGCTGTCTTTGGTCCACTGGTTAAAATCGGCCAGGTTGGGACTGTCGAGCGAAGCGTAATAAACCCCCGATTCGGTAGCAGCATAAAGGGTGTTGTTGAAAGTTGCCAGATCGTTCACATTAATGTATCCGCCATTGGGGCCAATGAGATAGGTGTCGTAAACCTCTTGACGCTGTATGTCAATCACCACGATGCCAAACCCACAAGAGAGGTAAGCATATTTGCCGATAAAAAGGATGTTGTTGATGGTTTTATTGCCTACCAGCTCTTTGTTTTTAATGTCGCTGAGGTTGGTAATGCCATCGGAATTCACCAAATCAATATTGGTATTGGAATAGGCAATGAGGAGCGTATTTTCAGCTGAGCTGTAGCTTATTTTTTTTATTCCAATATCATTTAAGCCGTTCACTTTGTTGAGGATGCTGAGGCTGTGATCGGTTTTGTCATACACGAACAAATCGTAGGGCGTGGCTGCATACACCTTTTGGTCGGCCAGTTCCACATCAATCACGCGCTGATAGGGAAGGTGACTGCGCCATTCGCCGATGGCGATGCCTTGAGAAAAAAGGTTGGCGCTAAGGCCCAAAACAAGAATAAGGAATAAAAAGTAACGGTTTGATCTCATATTGTACGACTTGTGTTTGCAGATGCGTTTTTTGTTGTTATAGGCTTCGCTATGATGGAATTTTTGGACTACTGCTGTGTAAAAAGATTTATTTCCTTCATTTTGAGCCTGATAATGATGCTAAGTTATAACTTAAAAAAAGACAGATTATTGTGTGGCTTTTGCAGGCCATGAAGGCAATTTGAGCTGCAAAGCCAAGGCAATATTGACCATGCTAATGGTGCGCTGGTCGGTGCGAAGCGTACCACCGCCGGTGTAAAACTTAAAAGCAGCGTTCGTTTGCAGAAATGATGTTTCCACGGCAAGGTGATAACAAGGCGTGACAGCATAACTCATGGATGCAAAAGCTCCCCAGGCAAAACTTCTGTCGAGCGAGCTGGTGATTTCATAAAATTCGGGCCCGACCAAAAAATACTGTGGTTTATAAATCTGGTGCGGCGTTCGGCTGCTAAAAAGCCCCATCAGGGCAGCAAGCTGAAGGTTAAACCCGTTAAAAACTTCCTTACTGTACATCGGTCCGGCCATAAAACTCATGATGCGGTATGGTTCGCTGCGAATGGTAACATCCATGAGAAAAGGATCGGACTGTACTTTCTCGTAGCCAAGATATGAAACATCCACCGGATGCAAAT
>JADYZK010000187.1 GCA_020853175.1 Bacteroidales bacterium | reverse complement strand
TGCAGCAACCACCCCTTTCAAAATAATCTTTACTTTTGCGTCGTGTTGAAGCGATTTTCTTCTTCAACTTTAACCGAATCACAAAAATGAACAAATACAAAATCTACCTTCCGCTTGCTTTCTCGCTGGTGATGGCTGCCGGCCTTTATTTCGGTTACCGTGTAGGCACTCAGGCAACAACAAGTAACGACTCCGTCTTTTATCTTCCGGTGCAACGCAGTGGTAAGCTCGACAACATCCTTCAGTTGATTGAACAAGACTATGTGGATACCGTCAAAAGCAGTGATTTAGAAAACAACGCCATCAAAGGCATGCTCGAGAAGCTCGATCCGCACAGTCAGTATATCACCGCCGAAGAGTTCAACGAGATGAACGATCCCCTTTTGGGCAGTTTCGAGGGCATTGGTGTTTCTTTTCGCATTGAAAAAGATACCATCATGGTCGTCAATCCTGTTAAAGGTGGGCCATCAGAAAAAGTCGGCATCATGGCCGGCGACCGCATCGTCTATATTGACGATTCACTCGTGGCAGGCGTAAAAGTGACCAACCGCGATGCCATGCGCAAGTTAAAAGGCAAAAAGGGCACACAAGTGGCCATTCAAGTGCATCGCCGCGGCGTGGACGGCCTTTCAAATTTTACCATCACCCGCGATGTGATTCCAACTTATAGTCTTGATATTGCCTATATGGTGGATAAAAACATCGGTTACATCAGGCTGAATAAGTTTGCGGCGACTACCCACGAAGAGTTTGTTGAAGCCGCGCTGAAGCTCAAAGAAGAAGGCATGAAGCAACTTATCCTCGATTTGCGCGGCAACAGCGGCGGATACCTCAAAGCGGCCACCGAACTTGCCGATGAACTTTTGCCCAAAGGCAAGCTCATTGTTTATACCCAGGGGCAAAACCGTTCCAAATCCTTCACTTTTGCCAACCGCAACGGCCTGTTAGAAAACGAAGCCTTGATGGTACTCATTGACGAAGGTTCAGCTTCGGCCAGCGAAATTGTGGCCGGTGCGCTGCAAGACAACGACCGCGGAACCATCATTGGAAGGCGTTCGTTTGGCAAAGGCTTGGTGCAGGAGCAAATGTCGCTCCGCGATGGATCAGCCCTACGCCTCACCGTGGCCCGCTACTACACCCCCACCGGACGTTCTATTCAGAAACCTTACGATGGCGATTTCGAGAAATACAACCACGAGGCTTACGACAGGTACCTCAATGGCGAGATGATGAGTGCCGACAGCATTCACCTTACCGATACCGTGAAATACCTTACCCCGAACGGAAAAGTAGTATATGGCGGCGGCGGCATCACCCCCGATGTGTATGTTGCTTTAGAAACCGACAGCAGCCTTTTCTTTTATAATAGATTGGCCAATAGCGGATTGATCTTTCAGATGGCCTTTGATTATGCCGACAGGGAAAGGGCTTCGCTCTCCAAATACAAAAACGTAGAAGCTTTTCAAAAGCAATTTTTTATGACCTCCGCGATGATGGATGAGCTGCTGAAATTGGCGGCTGAAAAAGGTATTAAAAACACCGAACCCTTGACAGCACGGGCGAAAACCAACATCAAAACATTGTTTAAGTCTTATGTGGGCAGAAACATTTTTGATGATGCCGGCTTTTATCCCATTTATCAAGACATTGACCCCATCCTGCTCAAAGCCATCGCGTTGATGAAAGAGCAGCCCATAAGCTAACCCCCAATGATGATCAAACTCATCATCATTTCTTCCCTTTTGCTCAGGTTAGCCACCTTTGCAGTGGTGATGAATTATTACAAAGTTTCGCGCCACCGCAAAGCCTGGTTGCTCATTGCCGCCGCAATGGTATTGCTGGCTCTCGAAAGTTTGTTTCAACTGCTTTCGTTGTTGGGCGTATCACAGCTGGCCACCGGTTCGTTCATTCCGCATGTTGCAGGCTTGGCCGTTTCCATCCTCATGCTCAGCGGCACCGCTCTTATCAGCTATATCATGAACCGATTGGTGAACGTAGAGCGTACCAAAGACAATATTGAACGTCGCTTTCAACTGTTGTTCAACACGAGCTCCGACCAGGTGTTTGTGCTTAGCCTCGACGGACAAATTGCTGAAGTCAACCATTCCGTTTGCGAGCGCCTCGAGATGAAAAGAGAAGATCTGCTGACCCATTATTTTAAAGAAATAAAGGCAGGATCGGCCAGCGAAGGTGTGATGGACCACATCCATACCATCCGAAGCAAGGGCAAACATATTTTTGAAACAGAGCTGCGCAGCAAATCGGGGAGGGTTTTTCCGGTAGAAATCAACTGCCGCCTTGTAGAAATTGACGACCGGCCGTTCATCACCTGTGTGGCCCGCAACATCAGCGAACGTCAAGAGTTAGATAAAAAAGTGCGCATCGCCATCATCGAAACCGAAGAGAAAGAGCGCAAACGGTTTGCCAAAGAAATCCACGACGGATTAGGGCCACTGCTTTCGGCCATTAAGTTGTATGTGAATGAACTCGAGGGCTTGGAAGATGACAGTGAAGAAAAAAAAGAGTTTATTCTTCACATCAACCATATCATCAACGAAGCCGTTGATTCGGCACGCAACATTGCCAATAACATCACTCCAAAAATACTTACCGATTTTGGTCTCACCAAAGCCTTGACCAACTACGTGGAAACCATCAATGCCACGAATGTGATCCAAATCAATACCCATTTCGATCCTTTAGCACACGCTCTGACCCCTACCCTTGAGTTGACCTTTTACCGTATTGCCACCGAATTGATCAACAACAGCATCAAGCACGCCAACGCGTCGAGCATTGATATTTCACTCAGCATGAGCCAACAACGGCTGCATTTGGAATACCGCGACAACGGCGATGGCTTCGATTTGCAACAGGCTATTGACAAAGGCGACAACCACTTGGGGGTAAAAAACATCATCAGCAGGGTGCGCTCGATGAACGGCATTTTTAATTTCAGAAACACCAGTCCCGGCATTCAGATCAGCATAGTTGTGGATGTGCAGCCCGAGTGAAGTTTAGAATTGTTGTAAAAGTATTTTCTCCCTCAAAACCCTTCAATGGTTGCTGTTTAGAGGATTCCTAAAGGAGATTTCTCCCTCAAAACCTTTCGATGGTTGCTGATTAGAGGATTCGTAAGAGAGATTTCTCCCTCAAAACCTTTCGATGGTTGCTGATTAGGGGATTATAAAGGAGATTTCTCCCTC
>JADYZK010000186.1 GCA_020853175.1 Bacteroidales bacterium | reverse complement strand
TGATGATGGCTTCTTTGCCTTGTTGCACCCCCGATGCCTCGGCCACTATCATCACATCAGGACAAAAACGAGCCAGCAAACCCTTGAGTGTTTCGCGCGATTTTATTTCGTCTTCAACAATGATGCTTCTAATCATAATAAAGGCTTTTAAGATTTATTCAGGCTGCAATAATAGCTAAAAGGCGTGAGGTTGAAGGTATTTCAACAACATTAGCTCACATTGGCATGAATTAATATTTCAACTTTGGTGCCAGCAGGGTTACCTACCTCGTCCCTTAGGTCAATCACGTTAACAGTGTATGTTTCGTTGGTATATTGGTTCAAGATTTCGAGACGCTCGCTGGTGATCATCATTCCGCGTGATTTGCGTTCGATGCCCGACTCACGTCTTATTTCGGCGGCCTTTTCGCGTCCAACGCCGTTGTCTTCAATAGAAACCAAGATGTTATCGTTGATCATATTTAAGGATATCAACAGTCTTCCTTTTTCGGTTTTGTGCATCAACCCATGTATGATGGCGTTCTCTACATAAGGTTGAATAATCATGGGAGGAATTTCGATGAAACCCTCGTCAATGTTGGGATCAACATAAAAAGTATAGTCAAACTTATCGTTAAAGCGGAGCTTTTCAATTTCTACATACAGTTGCAGGGCTTGCAGCTCATCGCGCAGCGAAACATAACTTTCGCGTGAATTGGCCAAGGTGCGGCGCATCAAAAGCGAAAACTTCGACAGGTAATGGATGGCATTGTTGATGTCGTTGCTGATGATGAAACTTTGGATGCTGTTGAGTGAGTTGAACAGAAAGTGAGGGTTCATTTGCAACTGAAGGGCTTTTTGTTCAAGGGCAAAAAGTTGTTTCTCTAAAGCGAGGTATTTCATCTCCACGTCGTGGGTTCGACGGATGCTTCGCATTCGTATATATATAATAAGGTATATCCCCAAAACGGTGAGCAGCAAAAGAGCCACCCGAAAAACCCAGGTTCCGTACCAAGGCGACCGAATGATAATAGTGAGTGAGATTCCTTTTTCGCCCCAAAAACCATCACTATTGGTGGCATTCACATGAAACTGATAAGTGCCTGGGCTTACTTTGGCATATTCTGCGTATCGCTGATTGGCATCGCGTTCAATCCATGAACTGTTGTAGCCTTCGAGCAGGTAGCGGTATTTAATTTTTGCCGGATTCGTGAAATCTAAAGCCGAAAACTCGAAGGAAAAAACATTGTCATCGTAACGCAATACCAGCGTGTCGCCATCTCTTAACTGCTTATTTTGTAAGGTGTTAAATAATTTGTAAGCCGTAATTTGAATGACAGGTGCTTTGGTATTCACTGTAATATCTTCGGGCATGAAAATGTTAAAGCCATTCATTCCGCCAAAGAACAGTTCACCACTTTTCGATCGCATGCCTGCATTAAAGTTAAACTCGTTGCTTTGCAAACCATCAGTAACCTCATAATTGGTAAAAACATTTTTATGGGGGTCGAAACGTGTCAAGCCCCAGTTGGAAGTAATCCAAATATCGCCTTTCATGTCTTCAAGGGCCAAATAAGTAACGTTATTGGGTAGGCCTTCGCGCTCGGTATAAACATCAAAAGCATTTTCGTCGGCATTAAAATGCACCAACCCGCCGCTGCGTGTGCCCAACCAAAAGGTGCCATCGCGCGACTCGCGGATGGAGAAAAATTTATTCACGGCCAAATCTGTTCTTTGGTTAGAAAACACCGGTATTTTAAAAACTTCAAAATCATCGGTGTCCTCACGGTAGCGGGCCAAACCATCGGCAGTGCAAATCCACAGACGGTTTTTTGAATCTACAATTACATCATATACTTTGTTGTCGGGAAGGCTGTTTGCGTTTTGAAGATCGGAATAATAATTTTGAAAGGTATTGGTTTGGGTATTGAGTTTTCCCAAGCCTTTTTCGGTTCCAATCCAGATAGAAGGAAAATGACCGGTGGCTATCGAAAGCACAAAATCGTCGGGAAGTGACGCTGCATTTTTGGGATCGTTCACAAAACGGGTAAAGGTTTTTTTTTGCGGATCGTAGCAATTGAGGCCGTTGTAGCGGGTGCCTATCCAGAGGTTATGGGCTTTGTCTTTTCGTATGGTACGAATTTGATTTCCCGAAAGGCTATTGGCCTGATTGGGGTTAAAGTGCAGACTGTTAAATGTTTCTGTTTTTCTGTTCAGAATAGATATCCCCTCTTCGGTACCAATCCAGATGTCACCATTTTGGTCTTCTTCAAAGGTCCACACCGAATTGTTGATCAAACTATTTTCATCATCAGGGTCGAAACGAAATGTTCGGAAGCGGGGTGCGTTGTCGTTTACTTTGTTCAAACCATTGAAGCTTCCCACCCAAAACACGCCTTGCTTGTCACGGTAGAGGCTAAAGATGCGATTGTCGCTCAAACTATTTTTCTCATTTGGCCTGTGCTGTACACGCGAAAGGAGTTGAATTTGATCGTTATAAAGAAACAAGCCTTGTCCGTTGGTGCCCATCCATAACGTATTTTTATCGTCATAAAGCAGGCTTAAAATTTCACTTTGTGCACCTGAATTTTTGGCAAGATTTAAGTTTTTGGGTACAAAAAAACTTTTCTTTTCGGCATTAAAGCGGGCGACTCCATTTTTTGTTCCAATCCAAAGGCGATCAGAAGGGTCCATCAACAAGCAATTCACTTGGTTGTCGGGCAAAGAGGTGCTGTCGGCGGGCGAATGAAAATAGCGTGTAACCTGTTGCGTTTGGTCGTCAAAAAACACCAAACCATGACTGGTTGCAATCCAATAATTGTGATTTTTGTCTTGGGTCAACATTTTGAAATCATTGCTCCTGATGGGGTTGCCATAGTCGCGACTGAACACCTGCCTGAATTGATAGGTTTCAGGGTCGAGTTCAGTGAGGCCACGGGCGGTGCTGATCCATAGTTTCCCGAGGTGGTCGCTGGTGATGTGATTGATCCAGTTGTCGCTCAAGCTGGCCGTATCGCCTTGTATGGCAAAGAACTGCTTGATGCTGCCATCGGTGAGGTTAATGCCGTTCAACCCCCATTCGGTTCCTACCCAAAGTGTATTCCCAAATTGATACAACGCTCTGATGGCTTCGTTGCTAAGACCGCTTTCTTTATTGAAGGTGGTGAAGGTGTAACCGTCGAATTTATTTAGTCCGTCCCAGGTGCCAATCCACAAAAAACCATCGCTGTCTTGCAGAAGTGCATTCACTGTGTTTTGACTCAAGCCCTTTTCAATTCTGGCATTTTCTGACAAGAACCGATCGAAATAAAGCTGGTCGGGGGTGAATGATTTTGCTGCTCCATAGCCATGCAACAGCACGCAAAGCAATGAAACGGCCAACAAAAACATCTTTGTGCGCATATCAGTATTTCTTTTTGCGAAAATGCCGCAGCATTTTTTTGTTTTTCTTTTTTGTTGACTTCAACATGGCTTTGGTACCCTCAGTCTGCATCTTAAAATGCGCCTTCTTTTTCTTGTCGTAAGCTTTGGCCTCAGCTTTGCGTGCTTTGGCCTCCATTTTAAAGGTCTTTTTTTGCGCTTTTGATGCTTTTGATGCGCTGCAAGCCGATAAAGAAAGCATTATGACAATTAAAAAAAACAACAAAGGCTTGTGCCAAAAAAAGTATTTATTCATCCTGTTCAACAATTCTCGCACAAAAATAGCGTTAATTTTGCGTCAGG
>JADYZK010000185.1 GCA_020853175.1 Bacteroidales bacterium | reverse complement strand
TAAGTTTTCCAATGCCGGCGCGCACCAATTGTTCAGCAACGTAAGCACCAACACCGCCCAAACCGGCCACCAGCACGTGACTTTTCGCTAATTTTTCCAGTGCCTCTTCACCTATTAAAAGTCGCGTACGGGCCTTCCAATCCTGTTCCATCCAAACTATTTTTAAAACAAGCGGCAAAATTAGCAAAGATTTGACGGCGTAAAACATCCACATCCATGTTGAGAATTTTGGCGGCCTCAGCATAAACGGCTTCGATGGAAAGGGTAGCCGTGTCGGTTTCAAAAAAGAGTTTTTCAAGCGGTAACTCCTTCAATGATTGCGCAATAGGTCGTTTTTTATCAAAAAGGGCTACGCCTATGGAAAGGTAAAAACCTTTGTTAAGCAAAGGCCTCGCTGTGGACATGGCAGACGCATAACCATGAATGATCCAAGGTACTGACGGCTGAATCTTCTTATGAGCTTGCATCATCAGATCGAAAGATCGCACAGCATGAATCACCAATGGGAGTTGCAATTTTTCGGCCATAAGTGCCTGTTGGATAAACACTTCTTGCTGGATTTCAAGAGGCACAGCAATACTTCTATCGAGGCCGGCTTCACCTAAGGCCCAAATACGTGGATGTTGAAGATCGGTTTCGAGCAACAAAAACAAGTCTTCTTTTTGCTTCTGTAACAGCTGATAAGGATGGATGCCCACTGAAATCATTTCAGGTTGCGCTTCCATTGTCAACTCACCGGCCATAAAGCTACATAGCGCTATGGAATCAACATTAGCAACAAATGGAAGGTGCGTATGCGCATCAACAAAAGGAGGCAGTGACATCATGCCACAAAAATAAACTTATTGTAAAAGTTGGTGGCAAAATTGTGATTTGTTGTGCTAATCTCTTTTTTGATAGATGCTGTGGTTGTAAAAAACATGAAGTACACCTTGGTTTTTTCATTTTTAAGTCAGTGATTCAGCACCTACTTGAAAGGCAAAAAAATTTCAAAGATTTTTAGACTTGAAAACACTGATTGAAAAGACCTTACAGTGCATACTTGTCAATTTTTCGGACAAATGTTTCAATTTGGGAATATTCGTAGTGAATTTTGCTAACTTTGAAATCTCTTTTCAGGCCACAGATTTACCACACACGACGATCATTAAACCTATCATACAATGGATGTTGAAATTTTATCGCGGCTACAGTTTGCCTTTACCATCTCATTCCATTACATTTACCCACCGCTGAGTATCGGTATTGGGTTGATGATGGTGTTGATGGAAGGGAATTACCTCCGCACAAAAAACAAAATGTACGAACAGTTGGCCCGTTTCTGGACCAAAATTTTTGCCATTACTTTTGGTTTGGGTGTTGCCACCGGAATCGTGATGGAGTTTGAATTTGGCACCAACTGGGCCACCTATTCTCGCTTTGTGGGCGATGTCTTTGGCAGTGCTTTGGCTGCAGAAGGAATTTTTGCCTTTGCCCTGGAAAGTGGATTTCTGGGCGTTCTGCTCTTTGGCTGGAACAGGGTAAAGCCTGTGGTTCATTTCATTGCCACGCTTGGCGTTTGGTTCGGAAGTATGTTTTCGGCAGTGTGGATTGTGGTTGCCAACAGCTGGCAGCAAACGCCGGCAGGTTATCACATTGTAGGTGAAGGCCTCAATGCCCGCGCCGAAATCACCGATTTTTGGGCCATGGTTTTCAATCCTTCGAGTGTTGATCGCGTTCTTCACGTCTGGATTGGAGCGCTGATTGCCGGTGCTTTTTTGGTGATGAGTGTTCATGCTTACTACCTTATCAAAGGCCGATATGTCGAGATGTCGAAAAAAGCTTTTGTCATGGCGCTGTCCGTGGCGGCATTGTTTTCGGTGCTTCAACTTGTAACCGGCCATCATTCGGCAAATGTGGTCGCCAAGCATCAACCGGCAAAGCTGGCAGCCTTCGAAGGCCACTACAACAGCAACGAAAAAGCCGATATGTTTCTTTTTGGCTGGGTAGATCAGAAAAACGAAAAAGTTTATGGCCCCTACATCCCCGGTGGATTAAGCTTTTTGTTGCATGGCAACTTCGACACTCCTGTTCCTGCACTCAATGATTTTGCTAAAGACGAAGTGCCGTCGCAGGTGAATGCTGTTTTTCAGTTTTATCATCTAATGGTTGTTTTCGGACTTTATTTTATCGGTTTAACATTATTGGGACTTTTCCTCCATTGGAGAGGGATATTATTTCAGCACAAATGGGTGCTTTACATTTTTGTTTTTTCGGTAATCCTGCCTCAGTTGGCCAATCAGTTTGGTTGGTTTGCTGCCGAAATGGGTCGCCAACCGTGGGTGGTTTACGGTTTGTTGCGCACCTCCGATGCCTTGTCGGTGGTGGTAAACGCCAACCAGGTTTTGTTTAGCATGATCATGTTCACGCTGTTGTATGCCTTGCTGTTTGTGTTGTTTTTGTATTTGATGAATAAAAAAATCCAAGCAGGACCTTATGATGAAAGCAACACAACACACCGTCCTATACAAGAAGCTATCACCGATGTGATTGATAACCAGAAAAACATAAAACAATGACCGAGCTAAGATATTTTATGGGAATTGATTACCCCACCTTATGGTTTTTGGTGGTAGGTGCACTTTTTTCGGGCTATGCCATTTTGGATGGATTTGATTTGGGCGCTGGAGCCTGGCATTTGTTCTTCAAAAAAGAAGAAAGCCGACGCATTGCCCTCAACGCCGTTGGCCCCGTTTGGGACGGCAACGAAGTGTGGTTGGTCATTAGTGGTGGTGCCCTTTTTGCAGGTTTTCCGATCTTGTATGCCTCCATGTTTTCGGCCATGTATATTCCCTTCATGCTCTTCCTTTTCGTGTTGATTTTGCGGGCTGTTTCTATCGAATTCCGTAGCAAAGAAAAAATGCGTTGGTGGCGCCAAACTTGGGATGTCATCTACAGCATATCCAGTGCTTTGATGGCTTTGCTGCTGGGAGTAGTTGTTGGTAATGTGCTGAAAGGCGTTGAATTAGGTCCCAATTATGAGTTCACTGGTCATTGGCTGGACTTTTTAAACCCTTACGCTTTGTTGGTGGGCATCACCACACTTACCCTCTTTATGATGCACGGCGCTTTGTACCTTGCCATGAAAACCGAAGGTCGTTTGTTTGAAAAAGTCAATGATTTATTGAAAAAATCTATCATTATTTTTATAGTAAGTTACTT
>JADYZK010000184.1 GCA_020853175.1 Bacteroidales bacterium | reverse complement strand
GAAATTTTTGCCACGCGGTTGGGATCGCCCACCAAAATAACGGTATCGGCAATCTGCTCCGGAAAAAGCCTGAGGTGATAAACAGAACCATCGCCATGTAAAACAAGCTGTGAGTCGGGAATGAATTTTCTGTCCATAATAATATAGGTGTTAAGTCAGATCAAAAAGGTAAATTTGCAAATGTAGGATAAAAAGCCCTGCCCACAGTCCATCAGTGCTTACTGAAAACTTTTTGGGCATCAACGTCTTTTTTTAAACCAAACTTCTTTTCCTTTGTTTCAGTTAAAAAGAAAAAATGCAAACAAAACGTAGGCAGGGAACTGCCGAAATTATTTCCATCGGTGATGAGTTGCTGATCGGACAAGTCATCAACACCAACGCTTCTTGGATGGGCGAGCAGTTGTTTTTAAATGGGATTGATCTCCAACAAGTTACAACAATTGGTGACAACACAGATCATTTACACCAAGCCATCCGCAGCGCCCTTGAAAGGGTGCAGTTTATTTTTCTCACAGGTGGTTTAGGGCCGACCTCCGACGACCTCACCAAGCCGGCTTTATGTAGCTTTTTCGAGGTGCCTTTGGTTTTTCATCCCGATGCTTACGAACAAGTGGAAGCACTTTTTGCCCGACGCGGCATGGCGGTCACCGAGCGCAACAAACAGCAAGCCATGCTGCCAGCCAATTGCACGGCCGTGGCCAACCACAATGGAACTGCTCCCGGAATGTGGTTCGATGTGGAAGATGCTGTGATTGTTTCTATGCCAGGCGTGCCTTTCGAGATGCGACCCATGTTTGCCGAGCAGGTGATTCCTGAGCTTAAAAAACGCTTTGCCGCCTCACATTATCTGTTCAAAACGGTAATGACCACCGGTGTAGGCGAATCTATGTTGGCCGATCGCATCCAGCATTGGGAAGCAGCCCTTCCGTCATACTTCAAAATCGCCTACCTTCCCCAACCCGGCATTGTGCGTTTGAGGGTGGGTGCGCATGGCGATGATGTCATTGTTTTACAAAACGAACTGAACGAACAAGTGCAAGCCATGTGTGGCCTCATTCCGGAATATGTTTATGGCTTCGACAATCAGTTGCTCGAACAAGTGGTTGGCACACAACTCAGCGTGAATGGATGGAGTGTGGCTACAGCTGAAAGCTGCACAGGAGGCTATCTCGCTCATCTACTGACGAGTATCGCCGGAAGCTCAGCCTATTTTAAAGGGTCAGTCGTTGCCTATTCCAATGAAATAAAAGAAAAAATACTTCATGTAAAGCCTCAAAGTTTGCAACAGCATGGTGCAGTGAGTGAGGCAGTTGCCAAAGAAATGGCAGTGGGATTGCGCGATCAATTCGATACTGATTTTGCCGTGTCAACCACCGGCATCGCCGGCCCCGATGGCGGTAGTGCTGAAAAACCTGTTGGAACAGTTTGGATTGCACTGGCCACCCGAAACGGTTGCCAAGCACAGTGTTTCCATTTGGGTGAGCATCGCGACCGCAATATCAGAAGAGCTGCACTCGCGGCACTGAATATGCTGAGGGTTGAGATGGAGTTGCGATCTGAAAAATAGGACCAAAAAAAAGCTGTTGATAAAAAACCAACAGCTTTTTTAATTTTTTTAAAGCCCTATTATATTGTTGCACTCATGGTTTCAATGTTTCTATCCACCTTTTTAAACAAACCTTGAAGCACCGTGCCGGGACCTACTTCAATGACTGTTTTGGCGCCATTGGCAATCATATTGTTCATAATATGTGTCCAACGAACGGGCGCGGTAAGCTGCGCAATCAAATTGTTTTTGATGATTTCCGGATCGGTAACCGATTGACCTGTAACATTTTGATAAATGGGACAAATGCCTCTGCTAAATTTCGTACTGTTGATGGCATCGGCCAATTCAACGCGGGCAGGCTCCATGAGTGGGGAATGAAAAGCGCCACCCACTTTGAGGGGAAGGGCGCGTTTTGCGCCGGCTGCCAACATTTTTTCGCAAGCTATTGCAATTCCTTTTTCGCTGCCCGAAATAACAAGTTGTCCCGGACTGTTGTAATTGGCCGGCACCACCACTTCATCTTTTATGATGGAGCAAATGTTTTCAACTTCTTTGTCGCTCAAACCAAGAATAGCAGCCATAGTGCTAGGGTTCAGCTCACAAGCATTTTGCATGGCCAAGGCCCGTTTGTAAACCAGCTTTAAGCCATCATCAAATGAAAGTGTTTTGTTGGCAACAAGCGCCGAAAACTCACCCAAAGAATGACCGGCCACCATGTCGGGCTTAAAATCATCTCCTAAAACAGTAGCTAAAATAACCGAATGTAGAAATATGGCAGGTTGGGTAACCTTGGTTTGGCGCAAATCTTCATCAGTGCCATCGAACATCAAATCGGTGATGTTGAACTTTAGAATGTTGTTGGCCCTCAAAAACAACTCTTTTGCCTTTGCTGACTTCTCGAACAGGTCTTTGCCCATTCCAACGAATTGGGCACCCTGTCCCGGAAAAACGTATGCTTTCATAATTTTGCTTTTCGTTTTTTGAATAGTAAATGGTTTGTTTGATCTGTATCGGTTGTGGTGAAAAAGCAAGCAAAAATACTAAATCTCTTTCATTTCGGATTGAAAATCATTTCAATTTGCAGCATAAAACGCTCCAAATTGATTTTTATTGCTGATTGTTAAGTAGATAAGAGTTTTATTAAAATGATTTCGCCAATGGTATTTTCAACACATTTAGGTGGCTCCATGAAGTAAGAAAAACGTCCAAAATGCAACACCGCCTGCTAATGAAGCTTGTTTTGAATGAGGCTGATAAATTCAGCTCGGGTTTCCATGCGGTTAAAAGCACCGGTGAAATCGCTGGTGGTGGTAACAGCACTTTGCTTTTGCACCCCACGCATGGACATGCACAGGTGCCGTGCTTCGATAACGACCGCCACCCCCAAGGGGTTAAGAGCATCTTGAATGGCTTCTTTGATTTGCGTTGTCAATCTTTCCTGGACCTGAAGGCGACGCGAATACGCCTCTACAACCCGCGCAATTTTGCTCAGCCCGGTGATGTACCCGTTGGGGATATATCCCACATGGGCTTTGCCGATAAAAGGAATCATGTGGTGCTCGCACATCGAGAAAATCTCAATGTCTTTTACAATCACCATTTCGCGGTATTCTTCCTTAAATTTGGCAGAAAGCAAAATTTCTTTGGGATCATGATCATACCCCTGGGTTAAAAATTGAATGGATTTTGCCACCCGACGAGGCGTATCGAGCAGCCCTTCGCGTTGTGAATCTTCGCCAATCAAATCGAGGATGGCGCGGTAATGAATTTCTAAGGCAGCTAATTTTTCAGGAGCATACTCCTCAATTTTTTGATAACCCAACAGCTCTTTTGGTTTGTTTGTCATGGTAAGGTATATTAAATGTGATTGTTTTTTCTTTTTTTGATGACCAATGCCGAAATTTCGAGAACGGTGAACGCCACATAATAAATGAAAAATGTGATTAGAAAAGGGATGGTTTCGCTGCGAAAATAAAGCAGGTAGATCACTATGATGGCCAAATATACCAACAACTTACCAAAGCTGGCCAACATAAAATAATTGGCATAAGTGCTCAACTTCTTCTTTTGTGCCTGCTGGTTTAAACTGAAAAGCAGTGTGTTGATCAACACAAAAAAAATCAGAATATAAGGCCAGGCTTGTGTTTGAAGTGTTTCACCAAGTTGTGCAAACACATAAAGACTTGCGCCTGCAAGCACGGCAGCGAGCAACAATTGTTTGCTGATAAAGGATTGGAAAGCGGTCATACGATCAGGGTTTCTTTATAAAGTCTTTGATGGCATAATAAATGGAAAGTCCAACACCGAGAAGCGAAAGCACCAGCTTGAAAACTGGAAAAGACCATCCTGTCCATTGATCCAACAGCACACCTCCATACACAAAAACGAGCAAAATGGCTATCATTTGAAAAGCCAATGAGGAATAGCGTGCGTAGGTATTCAGCGAACCGGTGTATTTCTTCCGATTGCCTTCTTTATTCGGTTCCATGTTTTTTTTCACCCCCTTGGGTCATATCGCATTTGCCAATGAAGCGCGCACCCAGCTCAACGATGACGCGGCTGGTAAGCAAATCGCCGGTAAAAACAGCGGTGGCCTTTAAAGAGGTGAGGTCGCTGGCTTCAAGGTTTCCATTCAGCACGCCGGAGATGTCGGCATTTTGGCAAAAGATATTACCTTCCACCACTCCCGATGAACCGATAAAAATTCTGCCTTCGGAATGAATTGAGCCTTTCAGCACACCGTCAATCCTGAAATCGCCTTTCAGCGTGATATCGCCATTAATTACAGTGCCTTGACCTATGATGTTACGGGCAGCTGATTCATTTCCAATGTGGGTAAAATTTTTCATGTTTTTTTCTTTACTCTTTTTTAAAGTTCTTATTCCAGAATGTTTCATATTCTGATAGGTTCTTCAACCGATAAAAGATGGGGTAGTTGGCAAGTGAAATGGGCATGGTGGTGTAGTCTTCCGTACTAACTCCTCCAAACACATAATCCGATGCTTTAACGGCAATACAAAAGTCGTCGGCTTGGGCTGCAGTGGCAAAATTTCCTATGGTAACCAGCGTACTTTTGCTATCGAGCACCAAACTTTTTATCATCAACTGAGCACTTTTAAAATCGCGCATGACAAAGTCGGACATACGTATCTTCAGCGGATCAATTCTCACTTTGTCGTTTGCCACCACCATCACCAAGTGCATGGTTTCGACGGCAAAAAGGTATGGAGAGGCCGGTTCTTTTTCTTTATCGAGCGTATCACCGGCAATTTCGGGAATTTCAATCATCATATTGAATTCCTTGTTCATGCTGCGTAAAATGGCCGCCGCCGTGGGTGCAACTGCACTCGTTGGGTATGCTTTCACCAATTGTTCCAAAGCTACTGCCATTGAATCAATTACCTCTATCCTGCCTTTGGCAACGGCACGCAAAAAATCGAAGCGAGGAATAAGTTCAACGTCTTCAGCATACAAACTTCTGGCACGGCTGGCATTCAGTAGCACCCTAAAATACTCTTGGTTGTGGTAGGCATCGAGGGTGAGCTCGTAAAAAGCT
>JADYZK010000183.1 GCA_020853175.1 Bacteroidales bacterium | reverse complement strand
GTTATGGCACCGGCGCCATTATGGCCGTTCCTGCCCACGACAGCCGCGACTTTGCCTTTGCACGTCATTTCAATCTGCCTATCGTTCAGGTGATTCAACAAAAAGACGAAACGATGTCGGACACTTCCTCATGGGAAGAATCCTACGATTCCAAAGAAGGCATTGCAGTGAATTCGGGTTTCATTAACGGCCTCGAGGTGAAGCAAGCCATACAAGCCGTGGTGGCCGAAGCCGAAAAACGCGGTATCGGAAAAGCACGCATTAACTTCCGCCTGCGCGATGCCAATTTTAGTCGGCAACGCTACTGGGGAGAGCCTTTCCCGATTTTTTACAAAGACGGAATGCCTTATTCCTTATCGGAGGATGAACTGCCGCTTGAGCTGCCGCCGGTGGATGCTTTCCTGCCCACCGAAACGGGAGAACCGCCTTTAGCGAGAGCGCACAACTGGTTTACAAAAGAGGGATATCCTCTGGAGACAAACACCATGCCGGGCTTTGCCGGATCGAGCGGCTATTACCTTCGCTATATGGATGCCCGCAACTCGGAGCGGTTTTTCTCTAAAGAAGCTGTCAATTATTGGCAAAATGTGGACCTTTACATGGGCGGTGCCGAACATGCCACCGGCCACTTGATTTATGCCCGATTCTGGAATATGTTTCTTTTCGATATCGGCTTGGCCGTGAAAGAAGAACCCTTCCAAAAGCTGATCAACCAAGGCATGATTCAAGGACGGTCCAATTTCGTGTATCGCATCAGCGGCAGCAACAAATACGTGAGTTTTCATTTGAAAAAAGATTATGATGTTCAACCCATACACGTAGATGTGAATATCGTTCACAACGATGTGCTTGATATGTTGGCCTTTAAACAGTGGCAGCCTCAGTTTGCCAATGCCGAATTTATACTCGAAGATGGCAAATACATTTGCGGTTGGGAAGTAGAAAAAATGTCGAAATCGAAATACAATGTTCAAAATCCTGATGATTTGATTCATCGCTATGGCGCAGACACCTTGCGACTATATGAAATGTTTCTCGGGCCTATTGAACAGTCAAAACCTTGGGACATTCAAGGCATTGAAGGTGTTTTTAGGTTCATCAGAAAATTTTGGAGGTTGTTCCACAACGAAGAAAACAATTTTCAGCTTTCGGATGAGGCACCCAATGAAAAAGAACTCAAAGTGTTGCACAAAACCATCCGTAAAATTGAGGAGGACATCGAGCGCTTTTCTTTTAACACTGCCGTTTCGGCCTTTATGATTTGTGTGAACGAACTCACTGATCTTAAATGCAACAAGATTCAAATCCTGGAACCTCTCACCATTTTGGTTTCGCCCTACGCGCCTCATTTGGCCGAGGAGCTATGGCAACTCATGGGTCACAACGAAACCGTGGTAAAGCAAATATTTCCGGTGTGCGATCCCAAACATTTGGTTGAAAACAGTTTTGTTTATCCGGTTTCTTTCAATGGAAAAACACGTTTCAAAATAGAACTGCCTGCTGATATGAGTGTTAGCGAGATTGAAAAAGCTGTTTTAGCTTCCGAAGAATCATTAAAATGGATCGAAGGCCAACAAATTAAGAAAATAATCGTTATACCAAAAAGAATCATCAACATCGTGATTTAAATGGCATTGAAACACATTTCTATCAATTTATTCAGTCGCTTTAGACGATTAACACTGGTATTACTCGTTGTTTTGGCTATTTTTGGAAACCAAGCTTTAAGAGCGCAAACACGCACTTTCCATCCCAACAACGCCTTTGGCGAAGGGGAATTTACCAAGTTTAAGGTGTATTACACCTCCATGCTCACTGGTAATGTGACTGCCGGAGAAGCCACTATCAAAGTAGAATCGCAAAAGCGAAGCTTTAACAACAAAGAGGTGTGGAAAATCACCGGCGAGGGCCATAGCAAAGGTGCTTTTAACTGGTTTTTTAAAGTCAGAGACCGTTTTGAGTCGTATGTTGACAAACAAGCCATCATTCCGTATCTTTTTGTAAGACGCACCCGCGAAGGAGGTTACATCAAAGACGATGAGGTGTATTTTTACCATGACCGGCAGCTGGCGACCAGCCGAACAGCCACAAAAAAAATCCCTCACAATGTGCATGATTTTGTTTCGGCCCTCTTTTTTATGCGCACGCTCAACCTTTCCGATTTTGATAAAGACAGCAGCTATTACCTAGATTTTATTCTCGATGATTCGGTGTATGTCAGCAAAATAAAATATCTAGGAACAGAAAACATCACTACCGTTTTAGGTCAGTTTCGCTGCTTGAAGTTTGCGCCCATGCTGGCCACCGGAAAAGTGTTTGCCGATGCTTATCCCATGCACGTTTGGGTGACTGACGATGCCAATCATTTGCCCATTTTAGCCGAAACAAAAGTGGTAGTCGGCAGCGTAAAAATGGAACTTATTTCATTTGAAAATTTACGCAATCCCCTTGCTGCCCGCCTCAAAAAACCGGATGAATAACCTTTGCAGCCCTGTGTGGTTGTGAAAGCTGCTATTGAAAATCTGTTGCTCCTACCTATTAGGCGGC
>JADYZK010000182.1 GCA_020853175.1 Bacteroidales bacterium | reverse complement strand
TATTGACCATCATAAGGCCAATGCTGATGGCGATTACTGTGGTGATGAGGTACATGCCGATGGTTTTGAAGCCTATGCGCGACAAACGCGAAACATCATTCAGTCCCGAAATCCCATTGATGAGCGACGCAATGATCAATGGAATGGCAATGAGCTTGAGCAAATTGATGAAGATGGTTCCCCAAGGTTGAATCCACGCGCTCGTAAAATTTTGCCAGCCCAACCAAACGGCAAGAACTCCAAAAACAACCCCTGCTATCATACCTATCAAAATGAGCCAATGCAGTGGAAAACCCTTTTTCTTCATCGTCAATAATTTGGAAAATTCATCAATGCTTTAAACTTCAAAAGTAGTATTTTATGAACGGAATCAAGGTATTTTTATGAGTTTGGCGTAAAAGCAACAGTTTTTGGCTGATGCTTGCACGCCATGCAACAAATATTGTTTTATTTTGCTTTTCGGTACACAGACGAAGACTCAAACGATGGCAAAACACAAACGAATAGGAATTCTTTCAGCTGGGGGCGATTGTCCCGGTATCAATGCGGCCATCCGTGGTGTAGGCAAAACAGCTATTGTGAAGCACAAAATGGAAGTAATTGGCATTTCTTCAGGTTTTTCCGGACTCATCCAAAACGATTTCAACATCCTAACAGAAGAAACCCTTTCGGGCATCCTCACTCTGGGAGGAACTATATTAGGCACCTCGCGGGAAAAACCGTTCAAGAAAAAAGGCAGCACTGGAATAGATAAGCCGGAGCTGATTAAAAAAAATTACCGACACATGGGCCTCGATTGCTTGGTTTGCATTGGTGGAAACGGCACTCAAAAAACAGCTTCCATGCTCGCTGACGCCGGCCTCAACGTCATCGGCATTCCCAAAACCATTGACAATGATGTGTTTGGCACCGATTTCACCTTTGGCTTCGATTCTGCCGTTTCTATTGCCACAGAAGCCATTGACCGCTTGCACACTACGGCCAACTCCCACAAACGCATCATGGTGATTGAGCTGATGGGGCATCATACCGGATGGCTTGCCCTCTACGCCGGATTGGCCGGTGGTGGCGACGTGATTCTGCTACCTGAATTGGGATACGACGAAAAAGTGGTGAATGACTACCTTTTGCAGCGCTATCAAAAAAAGAAACCATACTCGATCGTTGTTGTTGCAGAGGGATTAGAACGACCCGAAACAGAAAAATCGGCAGCCCATTATGTGGCACGTTTGATTGAGCAGGGAACTGGAATTGAAACCCGCACCACCATTTTAGGATATGTGCAACGCGGTGGTAGTCCGTCGGCCATGGACCGTATTTTAGCCACCCGATTTGGCTCTCATGCCGTGCAACTGATTGCAGATGAGAATTATGGCCGCATGGTTGTGAACAAAAACAACGAAACAGAAAGCATCGCCCTGGGCGAGGTGGCCGGAAAACTCAATACTGTGCCAACCAACCATTCCTTTATTGCCAAAGCCTTAGCTCTTGACATCTGCATGGGCTTTGCTTCAAATGCTAAGAAATAAAAATCAAAATGACGAACTTTTTACTTTTCACTGTCTACGCCTTAACGTTCTTGCTCGTGCTGATGGCTTTGGCCTCGTGGATGGTCTTAATCCTGAAAAAATTCAAAAGTGCTATGATCCTTCCCTGCCGGACAGAAGGATGTGAACAACTGTCGAAAAAACTTTTCATCCTGCAATCTTTCCTTCTACTTTTTGCGGCGGGCTTGGTGTGGATGCGCATCAGCCAGTTGAATCAGCAGCATACCGATAATGTAATTGACAACTTAATTTACGGTCTTTCGAGTCTGTTTTTAATCCGTGCCATTGGCGACTTCAAAAATTTTGGCTTCTTCAGCTCCGAAAACAATGGCGATTTCACCCGCCTGGATCGCCGCTTTTTTACCCCCTTGGCCTTGCTTCTTTTTGCCTTGAGTCTTTCATTGGTCATCTAAATGAAACGATTCATCAGACGAAACATCATTTTTTATCGCAAATCTCACCCCATTTTATGACATTCAGACCATCACTTTTCAGCTTTATTCTCCTTTTTATCACGCTCAACAGCTATGGACAGCAGCCTGACTGGCTTACTTTCTACGAAAAATCAGGAATGTTAGAAACTCCTCGGTATGAGGCTACCATGCAGTATATTCAACAGTTAGACGATTTTTCATCACAGATTAATACCTCAGTTTTTGGCATCAGCCCCGAAGGAAGAGCGCTAGTGGCTGTGGTGTATGACAAAGACGGCCTCAGCCAGCCCGAAGCCATTCGTGAAAAAGGCCGCGTGGTGCTGATGGTTGAAGCCTGCATCCATTCGGGCGAATCGGAAGGGAAAGATGCCATGCTGATGTTGCTTCGCGATGTGGTGGCCAACAAGCAGCACGCCCAACTTTTTGACAACGTAAGTTTGTTGTTTATTCCCATTTTTAATGTGGACGGACACGAACGCTTTAGCGCATTCAGCCGCATCAACCAAAACGGCCCCACGGAAATGGGATGGCGCACCACTGCCCAAAACCTCAACCTGAACCGCGACTTTCTCAAGGCCGATGCACCCGAGATGCAAGCCTGGCTTCGTCTTTTCAACCAATGGAATCCTGAGTTTTTTATTGACACACATACCACTGATGGTGCAGATTACCAATATGCCATCACTTATGCTTTGGAAACCGAAGGTCAGGCTGATGAAGGCCTCAAGCAATGGCAAAAAAAGAGTTTTATCCCCGTTGTTGAGCAAAAAATGGCACAACGCGGGTTTCCATTATTTCCTTATGTGAGCTTCAAATCATGGCACGATCCCCGAAGCGGGCTTGTTTCGGGCGTAGCATCGCCCATCTATTCGCAAGGATACACCTCAGCACGCAATCGCCCGGGAATGTTGGTTGAAACCCACATGCTCAAACCCTATCATTTGCGCGTGGAAGCCACTTACAACATCATTCTTTCCACCCTTGAAATTTTAAACGAGCAACACAATCAATTAAAGGAATTGGCGAAAAACGCTGATCAATTCACAGCTTCACCCGAATTCAGAAAAAAGCCATTTCCACTGCGTTTTGAAGTGGATTTAACCGACAGCGTGATGCTTCCTTTTAAAGGCGTAGCGTATGAAATTCGCAAGAGCGACCTCACCGGCGGCGATTGGTTTATCTACAACAAAGAACAACCCGAAGAATTTTTATTGCCTTTTTTTGCTCAAAGTGAAGCCGTTTCAAGTGTCATGTTGCCCGAAGCTTATATAATTCCTGTGGTTTGGCAAGACATCATCTACCGGATGCAACTCCATGGAATTGAAATGTTTCCTTTAGAAAAAGGGCAAAATATCCGTTGCGAAAACTACCGTTTCACTTCTTTTGAATGGCAGCGCAGCCCCTATGAGGGACGGCATCGTTTGTCAAAGTTTACATTTGAAACCTTCGATTCGACGCGGTTTTTTCCTGCCGGCAGCATGGTGGTTCCCATGAACCAACCTTTGGCAGGAGTCATTGCTTACCTCCTCGAACCAAAGGCTTCGGGTT
>JADYZK010000181.1 GCA_020853175.1 Bacteroidales bacterium | reverse complement strand
GGAAAAGCTTCGTTTTTAATGCAAATCCACGGATAGGTTTTGTCGTCTTTGAGTAAGATGTTGTAGCGCGGTTGCAGTTCTTTGATGAGGTTGTTTTCGAGCAAAAGGGCCTCCGATTCGTTGGCCACGACAATAAAACGGATATCGTTGATGCGTCTGACCAGCACACGCAATTTGCCGGTATGTTCTTTGGCAAAATAACTCGAAACACGTTTGCGGAGGTCTTTGGCCTTGCCCACATAAATCACTTTTCCGGCCTCATCGAAATATTGATACACTCCCGGTTCGTGGGGAATGGAGGCGATGAGGTTTTGAAATTTATTGTTGGCACTCATTTTCGTTTCAGCAATTTGCTGTCTTTTTAAGTTACCTTTTTAAAGCATCCCAGCCCTGGGCGGTAAGCTCAATCATTTGGTTGTCGTTGGTTACCATCTCAGCGTGATTGACATCCGCGGTGATATGGCCTATGATGCTGATTTCTTTGATTTTACGCATCTTTTCAAAGTCGGATTGACGGATGGTAAACAACAATTCATAGTCTTCGCCTCCGTTGAGGGCAGCGATGGCCGGTATCATTTCAAACAAATCGGCGGTGTTGAGGGTCACCGGGTCGAAAGGAATTTTATCTTCAAAGATGCGGCAACCCACTTTGGAAGCCTTGCAAAGATGCAGGATTTCGGAGGCCAGCCCGTCAGAAATATCAATCATTGAGGTAGGTCGAATGTCATGCTCTTTGAGCAATTTTGTAATGTCGGTGCGGGGTTCGGGCTTTAGCTGACGTTCCAAAACATAGTCGTAACCCTCGAGGTCGGGTTGCACATCGGGATTGGCTTTAAAGGCGGCCTTTTCGCGTTCTAACAGCAACAAACCCATATAAGCCGCTCCAAGATCGCCGCTCACGCAAACCAGATCGCCCACTTGCGCACCTTTGCGGTAACAGATGTCTTCGGCTTTTGCCCTTCCGATCACCGTGACCGAAATAAACATTCCTGAAGTGCTCGAAGTGGTGTCGCCGCCCACCAAATCAACTTTGTAGCGTTTGCAGGCCATTTTGATGCCGTCGTAAATTTCTTCGATGGCTTCAATGGGAAAACGGTTGGAAACGGCCAATCCAACAACAATCTGCTGCGGCTCGGCGTTCATGGCCACGATGTCGGAAATGTTCACAGCTACTGCCTTGTAGCCGAGGTGTCTCAAAGGCGTATAGGTCAGATCGAAATGTACGTTTTCTACCAACAGATCCACAGAAACAAGGGTTTGAAAACCCTCAAAATCAAGGACAGCGGCATCATCGCCAACACCTTTCACACTCGAATCGTTCACGAGGGTGATGTTGTGGGTCAAATGATCAATAAGGCCAAATTCGCCCAAACGACTTATTTCGGTGCGGTGTGGGTTTGTTTCTTCAATGGGATTCATCAAAATGGAATTAAGAAGGGTTTAGCGTAATAAACGACGGTAGCGGTTGGCATTTTTTTCATCGCCAAAACGGGCGTAAATATTTGAGATATACAAAGCAAGGTCAGCATCGGGGAGTGTTTTGTAGAGGCTCTCGAAGCGGCTGAGTGCTTTTTTGTAATCGGCAGTTGAAAGTTCCAATTCTTTTACCAAGGTGGCATATTGCGCACGTGTTTTGTTGTCTTCGTAGGCTTTCATCTCGCGTTGGTAGCGTGTTTCGGCCTTTTCGTAATACCGCTTTGCTTCGTAGGTGAGGGCTTCGGGATTGCGTTTGTCAAAAACAAGAATGGCCGCTGCCGCTTGATCGGCGGAGGCTACATCATCGTTTTTTTTGCAAACGGTGAGCCAATCCATGAGTAAGGTTTTATCATTTTGTTGTTCGGGCAACAATTTGGGCCATGTGCTGGTGGCGAGCTCCCATTGTGCGGTATTTACATACAATTGAAACAATTTTGGAAGCTTTTCTTGAGCCTCAGCTGAAGCGGGATGCTGTTGCACCAAACCTTCGAGGGCCATCACTTCTTTGGATAAATTTTCAGCTTTCTGATAGTAGTCGACTAAAAAAACATAAGGTGCAGGCGTTGCTGTTTTGTGATAAATGCTTAGTTTGTAGTAAGTTTCGGCTTTTGCGGTATCGCCCACCAGCAAAGCAACATGACCGGCCTTTTCGTAAAGCGTGGTGGTGTCGGCTTGTCCGGCAGCCTCATAAGTGACGATCAAAGACTCCAGAATTGAAAGTGCTTCGGTATAATTCTTCTTTTGCAAGGCTTTTTCGGCAGCTTCCTGTGAGAGGGGAGTTTTCTTGAGCGCGCTGCATGAAACAAGTGAAACAGCCATCAAAAGGAAAAGTAGTTTGCGCATCATAAAGGGATAAATTTTGCGCAAAAGTACGAATAATGAACGAATTGAACGTTTTAATCCTTGGTACAGGCGGCGTCCCCACCTTATTTTGATGAGCTGAGAATGATTTTGAAAGTAGTTTTTTTAACTCAAATGCCCCGTGTAAATCTTTGCTATAAGGATCAATTTGTGGTTCACCTAATGCAGAGTGTAAAAACGTTGCCCATAACCGAATGGCGTCACTCCTCTGAGGGTTCTTCTCCTTTGAGAAAATCAATATTTCGTTTAAGTCCTTCGAATTTCGTTCTTTCTACGGCAGTTTTTTTAAACAAATGGTTGTATTTTTCTTTGGTGAGCTGGTGCCAATCGTCTTTTTTCATGGCTTTCAGCTCTTCTTTTAAGGCGAAAAGGGGTTCATTGTGTGGCTGTGAAAAGCGGTTCCAGGGGCACACGTCCTGACAAATATCACAACCGAAAATCCAGTCTTTGAAGCGGGGTTTTAACTCGGCAGGCAGCTCGCCGCGATACTCGATGGTGAGGTAAGAGATACAACGTTGGGCATCAAGCTCATGGGCCTGAACCAGCGCGCCTGTGGGACAGGCATCAATACAGCGGCGACAGGTTCCGCAATAATCGCTTACTGTGGCTTGATCGGCTTCGAGGTCAATGGGTAAAAACAGATGTCCGATAAAGAAAAATGAGCCTTTGCGGGGATGAATCAAACAGGTGTTTTTGCCGATGAAACCCAAACCACATTTTTC
>JADYZK010000180.1 GCA_020853175.1 Bacteroidales bacterium | reverse complement strand
TCGCCTTTGCAGCGCGGCAAATCGCAAATAAAATGGGCCTGTATCAGGTCTTCTTTGATAATGGTGTCCTTAATAATAATCATGCTGCAAAAATACAGAAAGTGACGGAGATTCAAAAAGGTAAAAGACCAAATAACGCGCTCATCTCAAGAAGAGACCAAAAGTTCTCGTCTCAAGACGAGACCAAAGACCAAAAACCATCAGCACCCTTCCCTCGTCTCAACACCACCGAATTCTGATTGAGGCTTTCTATTTTCACACATCTGTGTATCTTTACTCTTTATTCAACAAAACCATTTTCATTTTATGAAACATCTCTTCCAAAAAATGACAGTTATTGCGCTGCTGATGATCGGCAGTCTTCAACTGAATGCCATGGACGATGCACGTTTGCTGCGTTATCCCGATATCAATAAAAACCTTGTTGCCTTTGTGTATGCCGGCGATATTTGGACGGTGACCTCCAACGGAGGCGAAGCCAAACGCCTGACTTCACATGAAGGCTTGGAGCTTTTTCCGAAAATCTCTCCCGATGGCCAATGGATTGCCTTTTCGGCCGAGTACTCGGGCAGCCGACAAATTTGGGTGATGCCTGCCGAAGGCGGATCGGCTCGCCAACTCACTTATTACAACTCCGTGGGCGTGATGCCTCCGCGTGGCGGCTACGACCATGTGGTGCTCGACTGGACTCCCGACAGCCAGAAAATTCTCATCCGCGCCAACCGCACTGCCTTTGGCGATCGCAATGGGAACTACTACCTTGTTTCGCTCGATGGCGGATTTGAAGAGGAACTGTCCATCGTCAACGGCGGCTTTGCTTGCCTCTCGCCCGATGCCACAAAAATTGCTTTCACACCTGTAGATCGTGAGTTTCGCACCTGGAAACGCTACAAAGGCGGTCGTGCCAGTGATATTTGGATGTATGACCTAAAAAACAACAGCGCAGAGCAACTGACCACCTTTGCCGGCAGTGACCAATGGCCGGTGTGGTTTGGTGATAATATTTTTTATACCAGTGACCAAGATCTGCGGTTGAACATTTATCGCCTCAATCCCGAAACCAAACAAAGCACCCAACTCACTTTCCATAAAGACTTTGATGTGATGTGGCCTTCTGGCGAAAACGGAAAAATTGTGTATGAAAACGGCGGTTTCTTATACGTGCTCGACCTTGTTTCAGGAAAGTCGGAAAAGATTCAAGTGAGCTTGAATTTCGACAACCCCAACCTGAAAGCGTATTACAAAAACGTGAAAGATGATATTCACAGCTTCAACATCTCGCCTTCGGGCAAACGTGCGTTGTTTGATGCGCGCGGTGATATTTTTTCTGTCCCCGCCGAAAACGGACAAATAGAAAACCTCACCAACAGTCTTGATTCCCGCGAAATCTATCCGGTTTGGTCTCCCAATGGCAAATACATCGCCTATTATTCCGATAAAACCGGCGAATACGAAATGTATCTGTTAGAAAACAAAAAAGGTGCTACCCCACAGCAACTTACACACAATTCATCGGCATGGAAATATGAAGCCGATTGGTCGCCCGACAGCCGTTACCTCGTTTACAGCGACCGCACCATGAACCTTTGGTTGCTCGATGTCCAAACAGGAAAACAAGTCTCCGTGGACCAAGCCGCTATGAACGAAATTCGCTCCTACAGCTTCTCGCCCGACAGCGATTGGATCACTTACCATAAAGAAACCGCCAACGGTCAATCCGCCGTTTGGGTGTACAACATCCCTTCGGCCAAAGCGACCCAACTCACCGATGAGCAGTTTGATGACACTTCGCCTGTGTTCAGCAAATGTGGCAAGTTCATCTTTTTTGTCTCGGGCCGCGATTTCAATCTTGACTTCAGTGATTTTGAGTTCGACTACCTTTACAACAATGCCTCCAAAATTTATGCTGTGGCCCTGCGAAACGACGGCACCAAGCTGAAACAACGCAAAACCGACACCGAATCCGTTCAGGAAGACAAAAAAGAAACCACTGATAAGGAGAAGAAAACCGACAAAAAAGAAACGCCCAAAAGTGATGAAAAAATCAAGGTGACAATTGATTTTGATGGCATCAACGGACGTATCGAAGCGCTGCCGGTAAGCAATGGCGGATACCGCATCATTGGCGCTGTTGAAGGCGGACTTTTATATGCAACAGGTGGTAAAATCATGCGCTATAACATCGCCGACGAAAAAACAGAAGAAATCATGGACAACGCCTTCATGGCCATCCCAACAGCCGACGGAAAAAGCATGTTGTACCGCTCGGCAGGAAACTACGGTATTGCGAAAATTGCACCCGGACAAAAATCAGGTTCAGGAAAACTCAACCTCGACGCCATGGAAATGAAAATTGACCCACGCGCCGAATGGAACCAGATTTATACCGATGCCTGGAGAATTTTCCGAGATTATTTTTATGTGAATAACCTCCATGGCGTTGACTGGGTAGGTCTGAAGCAAAACTACGCCGCCTTACTTCCTGCTGTCGGCAGCCGTTTCGACCTTGATTATGTCCTCAACGAAATTGTCTCCGAAACCAATACCGGCCACTCCTACGTGGATTGGGGCGACATACCGCGGGTGAAACGTGTCAACACCGGTTTGCTGGGCGCTGAGCTTGAGGCCGATGCCGCCAGCGGGCGTTTCCGCATCATGAAAATCTACCAAGGCGAAAACTGGAATCCAGATCGTCGTAGCCCCCTCACCGAAGCAGGTATCAATGTAAAAGAAGGCGATTATCTGCTCAAAATCAACGGAAGGGACGTAACCACACGCGACAATCCTTACCTTTTCCTTGAGAATCTATCCGAAAAAGAAATTGAAATCACGGTAAGTTCAAAAGCTGATGGCAGCAGCGCCAAATCATCATTTGTAACCACTATTGAAAGCGAGTTGGAGCTCAAATATTACAATTGGGTGCTCGAACGGCGCGCCATGGTGGACAAGCTTTCGGGCGGGCGCATCGGCTACATCCACGTTCCCAACACCGCCGTCGAAGGCAATAGGGAATTGTTCAGAGGGATGTATTCCTACCACGACAAAGAAGCACTCATTATTGACGATCGCTACAACGGCGGTGGTTTCATCCCCGAGGTGATGGCCGATTTGCTCGACCGCCGCACCCTCACCTATTGGCACCGCAACGGCATGACCCTGCCCGCCAAAGCACCCGGCATTGCCCACGACGGTCCTAAAGTGATGCTCATCAACGGCTACTCCTCATCGGGAGGCGACGCTTTCCCTTATTTCTTTAAAAAACTGGGTCTTGGAACACTGATTGGAACACGTACCTGGGGCGGTTTGGTAGGTATTTCGGGCAACGCCAGATTGGTTGACGGCGGCTACATTTCGGTGCCAAGGTTTGGTATCTATGACGAAAAAGGTCAATGGATCATCGAAGGCGTTGGCGTTTATCCCGATATTGAAGTGGTTGACCGTCCTGAAAAATTGGCCAAAGGCGAAGATTCTAACATTGAAAAAGCAGTAGAGGTACTGTTAGAAAAATTGAAAAACAACCCGGTCAAAAAGATAAAAGCACCGGCACCACCCGATCGCAGCAAATGGATCGAAGTGGAGATCAAATAAAGCATCATCATTAAAAATCATTGAAAACCAGTGTTCTCACCTTTGAGAGCACTGGTTTTCTGCATTTTAAGCAAACGATTACCTTTTTTCAGTACTTTTGCCGACTTAAAATCCTTCTATGATATCAGTTGACGGCCTTACTGTTGAGTTTGGCAACACTACCCTTTTTAAAGACGTCTCGTTCGCCATCAACGACAAAGACAGAATTGCCTTGATGGGAAAAAACGGCGCCGGCAAATCTACCTTATTGAAAATTATTGCCGGCGTTAAGTCGGCCTCACGCGGAAGAGTGACTGCGCCAACCGATGCCGTGATTGCCTATCTGCCTCAGCAACTGCTTCTTAGCGATAGCCGCACCGTTTTCGAGGAAGCATCGCAGGCCTTTGCCCATGTGCTCGAGATGGAAAAGGAAATCGCCGAACTCAACGAACAGCTCACCATAAGAACCGATTATGAATCTGAAAGTTACTTCAGTTTGATTGAAAGGGTATCCACATTAAGTGAAAAATTCTATTCCCTCGAAGAGGTAAATTATGACGCAGAAGTTGAAAAAATCTTGTTGGGATTGGGTTTTGAAAGGGCTGATTTCGGTCGCTTGACCGATGAGTTTAGTGGCGGATGGCGCATGAGAATTGAGTTGGCCAAGTTGCTGCTTCAAAAACCCGACCTTATCCTTTTGGACGAGCCCACCAACCATCTCGACATTGAATCAGTGCAGTGGTTCGAGGATTTTTTAATCAACGGCGCCAAGGCCGTTATTGTTATTTCGCACGACAAAACCTTTGTTGACAACATCACCACCCGCACCATTGAGGTGACCATGGGCCGCATTTACGACTACCGCGTCAACTATTCCTCCTATCTGCAACTGCGCAAAGAACGCAGGGAGCAGCAGCAAAAACAGTTCGATGAACAACAAAAGTTTATTGCTGACAATACAGAATTTATCGAACGCTTTAAAGGCACCTATTCCAAAACCAACCAAGTGCAGTCGCGGGTGCGGATGCTCGAAAAGCTCAGCATGGTGGAGGTGGACGAGGAAGACACCTCGGCCTTGCGTTTGAGGTTTCCGCCTTCGCCCCGTTCGGGAAACTATCCCGTGATCGTGGAAGAATTGTCGAAACAATATGACGAACATCTGGTTTATTCTGATGTGTCTTTCATTGTTGAAAGAGGCAAGCGTATTGCTTTGGTGGGCAAAAACGGCGAAGGAAAATCAACCTTTGTGAAATGCCTGATGGGCCAAACCGACTTCGGCGGTAAACTGAGTCTCGGCCACAACACCATGATCGGATATTTTGCACAAAACGAAGCCTCACTGCTCAACGAAGACATCACCGTATTTGAAACCATTGACGATGTGGCCAAAGGCGACATCCGGACGAAAATAAAAGACCTTTTAGGCGCTTTTATGTTTGGTGGCGACAGCTGGAACAAAAAAGTAAAGGTGCTTTCGGGCGGTGAGCGCACCCGCTTGGCCATGATCAAACTGCTGCTCGAACCGGTGAACCTGCTCGTCCTCGATGAGCCCACCAATCACTTGGACATGCGCACCAAAGACATCCTCAAAAGTGCTTTGCAAGACTACGACGGAACACTTATCTTGGTTTCTCACGATCGCGATTTCCTTGATGGATTGGTGGATAAGGTATATGAATTTGGAAATAAAAGGGTAAAAGAACATCTCGGAGGAATCAGCAGCTTCTTAGAAATGAAGAAGTTAGACCACCTGAAACAACTCGAGCGAAAGAGTTAGACTTTTAAAACCAACCTTTTGCCACAATTGTTTGTTGTAAGGCCAAATCGTTTTTTTTGTTTATTTGTAAAAATGATATATCGCCTTGACAAAAACACCCATAAACCCCCAAATCCTTCAGTTTGAGCTTTCCAAGCACAAGCGGGCCAAAGCTGAACTGCTGTA
>JADYZK010000179.1 GCA_020853175.1 Bacteroidales bacterium | reverse complement strand
TGCGATCGGTGGATCGTTTACGCTAAAGATTTGATTCACAGTTTACGTTCCATCTCCAGAATTTCGAGGTCGTGGATGCGCTCGTCAGTGATTTGAAATTTCAAAAAAGTGATTTTTTGATGGATTCCATGCTTTCCGGCAGCGCCCGGATTCATAAACAAAAGTTGGTTTCTTTGGTCGTATATCACCTTTAAAATATGTGAGTGGCCACCAATAAAGAGCTGTGGGCGATGCAGTTGCAGCAGAGTTGGGATGCCTTTGGCATATTTTCCGGGATAACCGGAAATGTGGGTGATGACCACTTTTACTTTTTCGATGGTAAAAACAATTGTTTCAGGAAACATCGTGCGAAGGACATGACCGTCAATATTGCCATACACTGCTCTCAGGGGTTTGAAATTGGAAAGGGCATCGCTGGCTTCGGCGTTGCCGATATCGCCGGCATGCCATATTTCATCGCAAGGTTTAAAAAAATCAAACACCCGCGGATGAATGAACCCGTGGGTGTCTGATAAAAGTCCGATAGTTTTCATGTGCGTTAGAAAGCGTAGCTTAATCCCACGCTCAAAACCTCTTTAAATTGGGTGCGCGGACCGCTATTGCCGTCTTTGTCAGTAATAGTAATGTCATCATCATAAATGAGATGGGTGGCTATGTTGGCATTTAACCAGCTGTTGACTTTCATGGTAATCAAATTTTGCCAGTCAACGTCAACGTTTTGGGGATTTTTTAAATAGTCGGTAAACAACTCCAGCTTGGATGCGAAGGTGACGTTTTTCACAATTTCTTTTTCAAACTTAAACATGGCTTTGGCACCGAGCTCAAAACGGGTGGTGCTTCCCTTGTCCACGCCAAAGGCACCAACTTCATACAATTCTTTAATTGTAACAATCGTCATTCGGCCTGTCAGAGGTGAGAAATTGATTGAAAAAAAAGCGTTGGGTTTCCAGTCCATACCTGCACCGAGAGTGAGATAGGCCGGGGCAAACAGCCCTGAAATGGGGGTTGTTGAGTCGTTTTTGTAGTCGAATCCGTCAGCAAACTGAGTCTTAAATGAAAAAGATAAACTGTAGTAGAGTTTATTTTCAATGGCCTGCAAACCAAAAAGTGAATTGAACTCAATTTTATCATCGGTTTTCATGGCTTTAGCATCGCCAATCAGGCTGTATCCTAAAGTTAAGCCTAAGGAGTTGTCCCAAATTTTATCGGCTTTTTTGTAATTGGCATTGTAATTGAACAACCCGAGGCCGTTTAAAGCACTTTGCCCACCTGCCGACCAGTTGGAGAGGTGACTTTGCGAAAAGTTGAAACTTATTTTACCATTTTTATTCCAATAGGAAGTGTCGGATTGCCCAAAGCTGACACCTGAAAGGATGACGATGAAGGCGCATGATAAAAGGATTTTTTTCATAAATGAACGGTTTATTTGTTGGTTAAAGCCCTCCCGGCTGGCGGTTGGGAATTTCTTGCTGTTTGGTATCATTCAATAAAAACGAAACCTCGAAAGTAGCTGCACTGCGCACCCATTTTTCATTTTTGACGGCAGGCCTCCAGCGGAGCTGATGCAACAGCCGGATCGCCTCTTGGTCGCAGCCTCCTCCAACACTGTTTACAAGCCGAATATTGGACGGAATGCCATCTTCTTCCACCACAAAACCAACTGTTACTTTTCCTTGAATGCCGGCGTTAAATGCCGTTTCAGGGTATTTTAAATTCGATTGAATATAATGGTTTAAGCTGCGGTATTTTTCGTCAATCATTGGTGTTGGAGGTGTTTCCAAGGCTGCAAAAATATAAATAACTCCTGAATCATCAGCATCTAAAGCATCCAATTCTGCAAACAATGCCGGCCTTTCGGCTTGGGTTTTAATAAAATGTTTCCGGTTGAATACAATGGTTAGGCTGTTTTTTTCGCTAACAAGTTGACCATTTTCAGTGGCCGGAACCCATAAAATTTTCCTTACCAAACGGATGGCTTCTTGATCGAGGGCATCACTCACCGGTTTCAGCACTTGGTGATTGGAATTTGTTCCATTGTGTAAAACGGTGAATACAACTTCTACTTTGCCTTGTTCACCAGCATCCAAAGCCGATTGAGGATACCGCATGGCGCTCACTATAAACTCTTTAGTAAGTTTATTTGAAGAGACAGGACTGGCCGAGCGAAACAATTGCGCCTGTGCCGAAAAGGCAGAAACCAGGATAGAAAAGCTGATCAGAAATGATTTTATCACGTTGTTGAGGTTAAATGAGTTGTAAAAGTAGTGAAAGAATAGCTTTTATTCAATGAAATTTTACCTCTTGACAGTGGGTGTTTGCAGATGAAATTTTCCTAAAATGATGTTCACCTGAGCGATTCAATGTAAATTTGGCCTTTGAAAAAAAATGGTATGGAAAAAGAAAGAAGCGCCAAAGACATGATTTTTGGCACGCGACCAGTGATTGAGGCGCTCCGTTCGGGTGCTGATGTAGAAAAGATTTTGGTTCAAAACAGCAGTCGTTCACCGCAGATGAACGAGTTGATGCGCGAAGCCAAACAGCACGAAGTGCCGGTGCAGATGGTTCCTATTGAAAAACTCAACAGATTGACAGGAAAAAACCATCAAGGGGTCGTGGCTTTCGTTTCGCAGGTAAGTTACCAAAAACTGTCGGCTTTGGTTCCCATGATTTTTGAAGCAGGGATGCTTCCATTTTTTGTGGTTCTCGACAAAATAACCGATGTACGCAACTTTGGGGCCATTGCCCGAACAGCAGAATCGGTCGGTGTTCATGCCTTGGTGCTGCCCAGCCGCGGTTCGGCGATGATCAATGCCGATGCCGTAAAAACGTCGGCTGGAGCCTTGCACCGCATCAATGTGGCGCGTGAAAACAACCTGAAAGAAACCCTTCGTTTTTTAAAAGACAGCGGTGTAAAGTTGGTAGCCATCACCGAAAAAGCCGCTGTAAACCTCTGGTCTGCTGATCTTAGCGGACCCATAGCGTTGATCATGGGTTCCGAAGAAACAGGCATCTCCGAGGAATACCTTAAACTTGCCGATGTGCGGATAAAAATTCCCATGATGGGTAGCATAGAATCCCTCAATGTTTCGGTGGCCACCGGCATCGCTTGCTACGAGGTGGTGAGACAGAGGGCAGTGAACGGTGAATAGTGAACAGTGAATAGTGAATAGTGAATAGTGAACAGTGAAAAGTGTATAGTGAACAGTGAATAGTGAAAAGTGAATAGTGAACAGTGAATAGTGAATAGTGAACAGTGAACAGCAGCTCGCGCCAGCCCCATTAACCATTAACCATTAAACATTAAACAAAGTGTCCTGCCATTTTTCGCTGTATCTTTGCCGCCAAATTTTAACCGAAATTCATGGGTTTTTTACAAGAGATTGAGCGCAGGAGAACCTTCGCTATCATCAGCCATCCCGATGCGGGAAAAACAACACTCACCGAGAAACTGCTTCTTTTTGGAGGTGCCATTCAGGTGGCCGGTGCTGTTAAAAGTAATAAAATTAAGAAAACTGCTACCTCCGACTGGATGGAAATCGAACGCCAAAGAGGTATTTCGGTGGCCACCTCGGTAATGGGATTTGAATACAACGACGTAAAGATTAACATCTTAGATACTCCCGGTCACCAGGATTTTGCCGAAGATACGTTTCGAACGCTCACTGCTGTGGACAGTGTGATTGTGGTGGTTGACGTGGCCAAAGGCGTTGAGCCTCAAACCGAAAAGCTGGTGAAGGTGTGCCGGATGCGCAAAACACCCATCATCGTCTTTATCAACAAGCTCGACCGACCCGGTAAGGACGGCTTTGAGCTGTTGGATGAAATTGAAAAAAAGCTCGATCTGCGCCTCACACCGCTGAGTTGGCCGATCAATATGGGTCCAAAATTCAAAGGAATTTATAATATTTTTGATAAGAACCTCTATCTTTTTGAACCCAACAAGCAAAGGGTAGAAGAAGGAATTGCATTTACCGATTTGAATAGTCCTTTGCTGGTGAAACACCTTGGTGAGGACGACACCCAAACCTTGCGTGAAGAACTGCATCTGATAGAAGGAGTGTATCCCGAATTTGATAAGCAGGAATACCTGAAAGGAGAGGTGTGTCCTGTTTTTTTTGGCAGCGCCCTCAATAATTTTGGTGTGAAAGAACTATTGGATTGTTTCATTCGCATCGCCCCAAAACCTGTGGGTCGCGACACCGAAGAGCGTCCTGTTGACCCTAAAGAAGAGCAATTTACAGGTTTTGTTTTCAAAATACACGCCAATATGGATCCCAACCACCGCGACCGTATCGCTTTTGTGAGGGTGGTTTCAGGTAAGTTTGAACGCAACAAACCTTATTATCACATTCGTCTTGATCGAAAGATCAAATTTGCAAATCCCACTGCCTTCATGGCCCAGAAAAAAGAGCTGGTGGACGAAATGTTCCCCGGTGATATTGTGGGTTTGTACGATGCGGGCAATTTCAAAATCGGCGATAC
>JADYZK010000178.1 GCA_020853175.1 Bacteroidales bacterium | reverse complement strand
AGAAGTGAGTTTTTCTTTGCATACCTGAATTAAAACAGCTGCCCGCTGCACCTTTTCTGAAAGCTGATCTACTGTGATTTCACCCTTTTCCATTTCCGCCACAATGATTTGCAACTCCTCGAAGGCGTCAGTGTAATTTATTTTTTCTGTCATGATGATTGATTTTCTGTTGATTTTGTATCTACTGTTGAAATGAAACCGCCTTGGGCCAACACCGTCTCCACTTTGTCGCCTTGAGCCAATAATGAGCTGTCGGTGAGTATTTTACCTTGGTGGTAGCTCAAGCTGTAGCCGCGTTTCAAAACATTTTCAGGTCTTAAAAGATCCACGCTTTTTTGTAAGACTGTAATCTGCTTGCTGTTATCATTCAATAAAACTGAAGTGAGTTGTGTGAGGCTTTTGCGCGATCTCTCCAAGTTTCTGTTGTGGTGTTCCACTAACTTCATTCCCGAATGTTGAAGCAGCACCTTCGCTTGCTCAATACTGTTTCCGGCAACTTGTAAATGCTTTTGTCCTAAAAAGTGCATCTCAGTTTTGAGGGCTGCTAACTTACTTTTTCGATTTTCAAGATGTTTTTCCACCTTCATTTGAAGGTAATACATTTGATTTTTCAGTCTTTGGTTTTCATTTTCAAATACTTGAAAATATTTAGAAATGTTTTTTTGAGCTAATATCAATTTCGACTTAAAATACTCAAATTGCTCCAAAAGGATATCAGCCAACTCGCTGGGCGTGATGGCGTTGGTGTGCGCCACCATTTCGCTGACGGTTAAATTGGTGGCATGACCGATTCCTGTAAACACCGGAAGAGGAAATTTCGCAATGATTTGGGCAAGCAAGTAGTTGTTAAATGCCGCCAGCCCCACGTCGCCACCGCCGCCTCTGATGATCGCCACCAGGTCGAAATGCTGCGAGACTTTGCGAATCCGTTCAAGTTGATTGATCATTTGTGTTGCCGCTTTGTCGCCTTGCAAAAGTGACGGAAAGAGGTAAAAATCGAGGTTGAAACCTATCATTCTCGCTTGCATCAGTTGCATAAAATCGGCCAACCCCTTACTGCTTTCCACCGAAATGATGGCAATTTTTTTGGGCAATAAAGGCAATTGATGTGTTTTATTCAACTCAAAAATACCATCTTCCTTAAGCTTTCGGATGGTTTCATGTTTTTCACGTTCCAGCTCACCCAAAGCAAAAACGGGATCAATATCATGAATGTGCAGCGTGAGTCCATAATTGGCATCATACATGATGCTGGCGCGAAATAAAATATTGATGCCACTGCCCAACTCCTCGCCCGTTTCGGCAAGGAACTTTTTAGCAATTTGCCGATAATCGTTGGCCCAAATAATAGATCGCATCTGTGCCACCACTTTTCCCTGTTCTTTTTGCACCAAATCGGGATAACAATGACCCGTATGAGCATACCGATTCAATTTGTTCATTTCGGCTTTTAACCAAAACGAGGTGGTATAACGCGCTGTTAAAGTGCGTTTTATGCTTTCTGAAACCTCTTTTAAAGTAAAAACTTGTTTATCTTGAATCTTTTCCGACATTGCATGTGTAAAAATGGCCCGCTAAGATAGGCAAACGTTCGCGACCGGCCATCGAAGGCAATCAATCTTTCATCATAAAAATGTATCTTGCGGCAATAAAAAGTAGCCCAATGGATATCTTATGGATTAGCTCGAAAAACTCCACTAACCTCACTAGCATACTGTCAAAATCGGTGAGCAATTTATGTTTTCATAGAATTGATAATCAGCCATTTGGCGAAATAATTCAACAGCTAAGCAATGGCAACATCAAAGCCGTGTTGCTCGATGCCTGCGAAATCCAAAATTGCAAGGAGCTAATTGACCTTATTGCTCAGCGCTTTTCTGACTTGCCTGTGGTGGCTATCACCCTTGCCGAACTCGAAACTGAAATACAATCTTTGTTGGGCCAAGGGCTTTGGGATTATCTTCTTTTAGAGGATTTGACTGTTGAAAAAATACATAAGACATTGATTATATGTCATTCATGGATTCCAAAAGTGAAGCAATTAGAAAAAATGGAGGACGAAATTCACGAGGCCAAGGAATATAGCAACCGTTTGCTGACCAGAATGAGTCACGAAATTCGGACACCTTTGAATGCCATCATCGGCATGACCGAAATGCTTTTCGATACCCATTTGACCTCTAAACAACGTTTTTATACCGACACCATTCACGAAAGCGGAACCCTGCTCGTGGCCCTTTTTAACGATTTGTTGGACTATTCGAAAATTGAAGCCGGAACCATTCGCATCCACAACAAGCCTTTTAACCTGCGCGATGCCATGCGCGAATGTTTGGTAAGTGTGATGGAAGAGGCTATGGAAAAACGTCTGGAGTTGCTCCACTTTTTCGATCCGCAGTTGCCCCAAATGTTTATGGGCGATGATCTTAGAATAAGACAAATTGTGATGAACTTGCTCGATAATGCCATAAAATACACTCCGCAAGGCTTCGTGCGTTTCGAGGTCACGCAATGTTTTGATCAACAAAATCCACTGCTATGTATCAAAGTTGCCGATTCAGGTCCGGGAATTAAAGAAGACATTCTTCCACAATTGTTCAAACCTTATGTGCAGGCGCCTACCGACAGCAGCAACAAAAGAGGCGTGGGACTTGGGCTTACCATTTGCGATCATCTTGTAAAGCAAATGAACGGAAACATCGAAGTGGAAACCCATCCCGGCAAAGGCACCACTTTCATCATCCATCTGCCCTGTCATCATGTAGAGGGAAGCCACGGAATGACTCCAATTCCGTTGTTGAAAAACAAAAAAGTGCTGTATCTGACCACTGACCCGATTTTAGATGATCTTATCAGCAAGTACCTAACTTTTAATGAGATGGATTTACATATCCAACATATTGAACAAGATAATCTTGCCTATCTCGATCGGTTGCCGGAATATGACCTGCTCATCAGCCATTTGAGAACCAACCTCAAAATTGACCTCAGATTCATTGATGCCGTACGCGAAAAACATCCGCTACCTCACCTTCTTTTAAAAGAAAGAGAAAAAATAAATGACAAACCCATCGTGATAAGAAAAGATACAGTAATTTTTCTTAAACCATTAGATTATAACGAGTTATATGAAGGAATGGAAGTCATACTCAACGGAAAGGCAGATGATCTGAATACCATTGAGCGACAAATACAAATGGACGAACGCATGGGAGAATACCATCCTTTAGACATTTTGGTCGTCGAGGACAACGCTATCAATCAACGTATAATAATGGGTGTTCTTAACCGCTATGGCTACCAGGTGAAACTGGCTGAAAACGGAAAAGAAGCCATCGAATCCTTAGAGCGGCGCGTATATGACGTGGTGTTAATGGACATACAAATGCCTGTGATGGATGGACTTACGGCTACAAAGCTCATAAGGGAACGTTTACATGCAGAACGTCAACCACACATTGTTGCTCTTACTGCCGATGTTTTACAACAAAGCAAGAGTAAATATCTTTCGCAAGGCATTGACGAACTGCTATACAAACCGGTGCAAACCAAAGCACTGATGCAAATTCTTTCAAAGTGCAAAAGGCTTGAACGGGGCCGATGGAAAAATTGAACCCTTGTTGCACACCTTCCTTTTCTAATTGAAACTACATAATGGGACCCTGGTATAAAATAGGTGCGCCGGGACCTAAGGGAATATTTAACAGAGCCCAAACAATCAACATCACAGTCCAAACAACGAAAAGTACTATTGAATAAGGCATCATGGTAGAAATGAGCGTGCCAAGACCCGATTTGCTGTCATATTTTTCAAAATAAACAATGATCAAGGCAAAGAAACTCATCATGGGAGAAATGATATTGGTTACACTGTCACCCACCCGAAACACTGCTTGAGAAAGCTCAGGAGAATAGCCCAGCAACATAAACATCGGAATAAAAACAGGACCCAGAATGGCCCATTTGGCTGATGCACTCCCCATAAAAAGGTTGAGCACAGCCGACAAGACCACGAAAATAAGTATTAAAGGAACCAATCCAATATTGATTTCCTGCAGCAGTGCCGCACCTTTGATAGCAAAAACCAACCCCAGGTGGCTCCACTTAAAGAAAGCCACGAACTGTGCTGCAAAAAATACCAGAACTAAAAATCCGGCCAGCGTTTTAAAGCTCTCCGTCATACCTTTGATAAGGTCAGCATCTTTTTTAAACTTACCCGTTATGCGGCCATAAACAAAACCCATGCTTCCGGCCATTAGAAACAAAAGAGTGATAAAACCTTCTAAAAGCGGCGAATGAAGCAAGGAGTTGTCCTTCCCGCGGAAAAACCCATTTTCGGGAAGAGTGGTGAAAGCAATTAAAAGTATCCATGCCAGAAACACAATGAGGGTCCATTTTAAACCTTTTATTTCCAATTTATTGAGCGGATGCATGGCTTCAACAGGCACATCTCCTTTGTAAGTTCCCAATCGCGGTTCTACCACTTTGTGGGTCACAAGGGTTACCAAAAATGCCACAAGAAAAGTGGACGCAGCCATGAAGTAATAATTCGATGTAGGCAACACTTTATAGTTTTCGTCAATAATGGTGGCCGACTCGGTGGACAATCCCGCCAAAAGCGGATCAATTGTTCCAATGAATAAGTTGGCACTGAAACCACCTGAAACACCTGCAAAAGCTGCTGCCATGCCGGCTATTGGATGTCTTCCAACTGCATGAAAAATCAATCCAGCCATTGGAATGATGAGCACATATCCAAGATCGGAAGCTGTGTTGGAGATGATACCCGCTAAAACAATGACATAGGTGAGCAGTTTTCTGGGAGCTTTGGCCACCAAAAGCCGAACGGCAGCGCTGATAAGTCCGCTACTTTCGGCAATTCCAATTCCTAATAATGAAACCATAACGATACCTAAAGGCGCAAATCCGGTATAATTTCTCACCAATTCGGTAAAAATACGGTGGATACTTTCTTTCGACAAGAGGTTCACCACCATCACCTCTTCGGCAGTTGCCGGATGCTTGGCCGACCAGCCCAACATAAATCCTACCCACGAAAACACCAGCACAAAACCGGCAAATAAGGCAAATAAAGTTGCCGGATGCGGCAGAGCATTGCCTCCCTTTTCAACAAGAGATAAAAAGTAAGCCAGCATGCCCTTTTTGGCTTCAACGGTAGAATTTGATTGCTCCATAAAAGTGAGGTTGGTTAATGTTACATTTCAATTGTTTATAGAATTTAAATAAACATTAAAATGCCAAATTATGTTCAATAGCTTTTTTTTGTTCCTTTGCATCCTTAACCTTATAGTGGCTATGACACAAGAAACTATCTTGATTCTCGATTTCGGATCACAATATACCCAGCTGATTGCCAGACGTGTAAGAGAACTAAATGTGTATTGTGAAATTCATCCATTCAATCATATTCCTGCACTTTCATCTGCCATTAAAGGAGTGATTCTCTCAGGAAGTCCATTTTCGGTTCGCGATGGCATCCTCGAATCGCCCGATCTTTCAGTTTTTAGAGGCAAGGTGCCGCTTCTCGGTATTTGCTATGGTGCCCAGCTTTTGGCCTACGAAAATGGTGGGAGCGTGGAGCCGTCAAACACAAGAGAATATGGCCGTGCCAACCTAGCGTTTATTGACCATAATTGTCCTTTGGTTCATTCGATGTCGAAAGACAGTCAAGTTTGGATGTCGCATGGCGACACCATTTTATCCCTTCCACCCTCTTTCGAAATCATTGCTAGCACTACCGATGTTGCCATTGGTGGATTTCACGTTGCCGGCGAACAGACCTACGGCATTCAATTTCATCCCGAAGTATATCATTCGGTGGAAGGGCTCACTTTATTGAAAAATTTCGTAGTTGACATTTGCAACTGCCACCAAAGTTGGACCCCGGCCTCTTTCATCGAAAGCTCGGTTAAGGAGTTGCAGCAAAAACTTCAAAACGACAAAGTAGTTTTGGGGCTGAGCGGCGGCGTGGATTCCAGCGTTGCTGCCATCTTGCTTCACAAAGCCATCGGAAAAAATTTGTACTGCATTTTTGTTGATAACGGCCTGTTGCGAAAAAACGAGTTCGAGAAAGTCATCCATTCCTACCTTGATCTTGGATTAAACGTGAAAGGCGTGGAAGCCTCAGACCGTTTTCTTGATGCGTTGAAAGGCGTTTCGGAGCCGGAACAAAAACGCAAAATTATCGGTGGAACGTTTATCGAAATTTTCGATCACGAGGCACACCTCATCGAAGACGTAAAATGGCTGGCTCAAGGCACTATCTATCCTGATGTGATTGAATCTGTTTCGGTCAAAGGCCCTTCGGCAACCATCAAATCGCACCATAATGTTGGCGGTCTACCTGATTACATGAAACTTAAAGTTGTTGAACCCTTAAACACTTTGTTTAAAGATGAAGTGCGCATCATCGGTCGGCAGTTGGGATTGCCCTCTTTTATCATTGACCGCCATCCGTTTCCAGGCCCGGGATTGGGCATCCGCATCCTTGGCGACATCACCGCCGACAAAGTGAGAATTTTGCAAGAAGTGGACGACATTTACATTGAAAGCCTACACAAGCAAGGTTTGTACGACAGCGTGTGGCAAGCAGGAGCTATTTTATTGCCTGTGCAATCGGTTGGTGTGATGGGCGATGAGCGAACTTATGAAAACGTTGTTGCCCTCAGAGCGGTGAACTCCACCGATGGAATGACAGCCGATTGGACTCACCTTCCTTACACGTTTCTTGCAAAGGTTTCTAACGACATCATCAACAAGGTAAGAGGCGTAAACAGAGTGGTTTACGACATCAGCTCAAAGCCACCGGCAACCATTGAGTGGGAATAAAAAACTTGTATTATGTGCAAACAAATCTTTAAGAAGACGCTTTCTACCGCCAGTAAAATACGGTTGATTTGGGTTCTGTTGTTGTTTTTACCCTTTGCGTCTGCTTTTGCTCAAAATGAGATTGCCATCTCGCAAATCGTTGAGCAATACAATGGCAAATCGTACTACCTGCATAAAGTTGAATCGCAACAAACGCTTTACGGCATTGCAAAAGCATATGGCATTACTGTTGAAGCACTTATGAATGAAAATTCAGAGTCTCGAAGTGGCATTCGGGTCAACCAAATCTTGCGTATTCCCATGTCGAGAACCACTACCGGACAAAATCCGCCCCAAGCCAACGCAATGGTTTCCAACCCCAACGATGCTGAGTACGATTATGTGTATCATGTGGCAGGCAAAAACGAAAACTTCAAATACCTTTCAGATGTTTACCTTGTCAACGAAAGTTTGATTCGCAACGCCAATCCGAGCATTCGCGCTCCTTTTACTGAAGGTGATTATGTTTTGATACCCATCACGAAAAAAGACAATCGGCCACCGGTAACCGATTCTCGCTTCAAGCGAAGCGGTTACGATCCTTACAATCAGCCACTCCCCAAAGGAAGTTCTCCAAAAGAAACACCACAATTGCCTCCACCATCGAAGATAGAAACCGTTTCACCTTTCGATGCTCCGCTCAGAGGCAATACATCTAATGAGCAAAACGTTCAATACAACGAAACACCTGTTAGTGCCTCAGAGACTGCTACTATCACCAAAAAGAACATTCATGTGGTAAAGCCAAAGGAAACCCTTTTCAGCATTTCGCAAAAATACCAAATCAGCCAGCGGCAACTCATGGAATCCAATCCCGGATTGCAAGAAAAATTAAAAGTGGGTCAGGTACTCAAACTACCTGAATATGAAGTACAAAGCATAGCGCCTTCGGTTAGTGGCGATACTTTAGAAAGTCACATTGTGGCCAAAGGCGAAACCTTGTATCAAATTTCGCGTCGGTATGGCGTGGGTGTTGACAACTTAAAAAGAACCAACACCAATTTATCGGAATCATTAAAAGTGGGGCAAAAGATTTTGATCCCCAAAAAAAAAATAACTGAAGCCTACTTGATTCACAAGGTTGAATCGCAACAAAAAACAAGACAATTGGCCAAAGATTATGGCCTTAGCCAAAGAGAACTTGAGGCTTACAATCCCTCTATAGGGTCGCAAGTGTTTCCAAACCAGAAAGTTCGCATTCCGCTCATCAATACCAAAGGATCGCATCCTGTTTTTCCTGATGAGGTAAAACGTGAAGACAAAACAGCTCATCTTGCTGAAAATGAGCAAGCGGATATGCCGAATGAAAACCTTACAACAGCTTGTACACCAGATCCAAAGATGCTTAGCCAAAGGTTCAAAGTGGCGTTAATGCTGCCGTTGCAGTTGGATAAGGCAGGACTATCAGGCGCAACTTTTAAGCCCACTGATGAAAACCTTCAAACAGCTTTGAGGTTTCTCCCCTTTTACAAAGGATTTGTGTTGGCCGCCGATTCAATGAGCCGCGTGAAGGGCTTAAATATTGAAATCAAGGTGTATGATGTGGGACAATCCGCCGCCGCCGCCGAAGCTATCCTCAACGACCCTTCGATGCAGCAAACGGATTTGATTGTGGGTCCGTTTTTTAACCAGCCCTTCAAAATAATGGCAGATTTTGCGCTCAAGCATGAAATCATGATCGTGAATCCTATGTCGCAAAGACGCGAGATTCTTGAAAATAATCCTTATGTTATCAAGGTTAAACCCGATCCATCCACCCAATTGGAGCAGCTTGCCTCACTTATTGCCAACCGATATCCCACGGCAAAGGTGTTTATTTATCAATCGCATCGGTTTAAAAATGTAGAGGAGGTAAAGCAACTTCAAGAGATTTTAACAACTAAATTGCCGGCGGAGGTTCGTTTACAAAATGAGGAGCTTTCACGCCAACTTCGCCGCAACAGCGACCTTTCTTTTAACAGCAACGTGGAAGGTAAATGGATAGATATTAGCAACTTACAAAGTAACCCCGAAGGATTTACCACTTTTCCAAACGAGATAAAACTACTGTCTTACGACAACGACAGTTTGCGTTTTTTTAGAAAAAATGCCTCCTTAGCACGCGAAAACATCGTGATTGCTTACGGTGACGATCGGGTGTTTGCGATGGAGTTTCTCAACAAACTGAACCAACTTTCAGAAAATCTTCCTGTCAAGCTTATCGGCTTACCCAATTGGGCCGGGTTCGATAACTTATTCAATGAAAGCTTGTTACGCCTTAACACACACTTTTTCAATATCGGTTTTATCACCTACGAAAGTACTACTACAACCAACTTTATCCAAAGTTATCGTTCCACTTATAGCACCGAACCCGACCAATATTCCTTTGAAGGCTTTGATATGGCTTGGTATTTCTTACATTTCATGCAACAATACGGTAGCAAATCGCTGCAATGTCTTCCCTACTATCCCATGAAACTGCTCAATACAGAGTATCATTTTGTTCCTTTGGAGACGACCAATGGATTTGAAAACACCTATTGGGACATCTACAAATACGAAAACTATTCCACCATACCTATTGCAAATCCATATTTTGGCCATGAACGCCTTTAAAACAACACTATCGTTAAAAACCATCACCCTCTTTTTTGCTGCATTTTGGTTATTAACCGCTCTTTTAAGCTGTTCGGATCAAGTTAAAAAGAGTTTTGACGACACTGGCCGGTTGACATCCATACTTCGCTATAACGATGAAAATCAACTTGAGGGTAAAAGCGAATGGTTCTTTCCCTCAGGAGATCGCCAAATGGAAGCCTACTACAAATCGGGGAAGCTGTACGGGCCGCAAACACGCTATTTTGAAAATGGACAAAGGCAAACCGTAACCTATTACAAAAACGATTTGATGGACAGCATTTCGGCCACTTATTCGCCCAATGGCGAGTTAATTTTAATAGAAACATATACAAACGACACCATACATGGCCTTTACCGTCGCTGGTATGAAGGCAATAAATTGGCCATAGAAGGAAGTTACGAAAAAGGGATGATGCATGGCTCCTGGCTTTTTTATGACCAGTCTGGATATATCATCGGCAAGGCTACCTTTAATAGAGGCACAGGCATTCAAATCGTTCAACATCCCAACGGAAAATTACAACGCGAAATCCACTTTCAAAACAACCTCCAACATGGCGAAGAAACCTTTTACGACTTGGATGGCAAGCTGTTAAAAACACGAGTGTATGAACATGGAACCCTAGTGAGTGAGGTGGATGTTCCAACAAGTTCATCTCTAGACTAAACCATGCAATTATCTGATTAATAATTATTTTTGTAATTTTTTGGCTCCAATTTCCCATTTCCTTCACGCAACTTTTTAAAAAATAAAAAGCGATGGCCGTGCAACCCAAATTGAAAATTGAGATAAAAACCAGCGACAAGTGGGTAGAAATGCTATCTTTTCTGTTGTTAGCAGCCAACATTGCTTTGGCTATTGTTGCCTTTTTAACTTTGCCTGAAACCGTTCCTACACACTTCAATTTCAAAGGCGATGCAGATGCTTTCGGAGAAAAAGCAAACGTATTTGCTGGGCCAGCCATGGCTTTCGTGCTGTATGTTGGAATAACATGGCTTAGTTTTTATCCTGAAATTTTTAACTACCCCGTGAAAATTACCGAAGAAAATGCAGCTCGCCAATACAGAATAGCAGTTCGAATGATTCGGTGGAGCAAGGTGAGTGTCAACTTCATTTTCCTCTTAATTACGTGGTCCATGTATCAATCGGCTCTTCAATCTACTCAACAGATACAAATTTGGGTTATTCTTACCGTTACAATTTTACCCATTTTGCCACTTATTGTTTATTTGAACCAAGCTACGAAAAAGAAAAGCTTTCAATAGAGAACAGAGGTAACAATTTTCAGCATAAAAAATGCCACCCGGGAGGGTGGCCCAATTATGAAAAACAAACAAAACAAGTCATATTAATGTTTTTGCCAAAACAAAACTTGTGCCATACTATTAATTATATGGCTTTCAGCATTTTATAAATTTTTAAGAATTTAGATCTTTCCACGTTAGAGAAAGCTTTTCCTTCATTTGGAAATCTGTAATTATTCCACATTTCCTGTTCATTTATATATCTGATATGCTGATATTTACATAAGCTGATTTTTTCTGAATAAAAGCGAAAGCTCATTTTTTGATTTCCTGATATGGGAATATTTTCATAGCCTTTATTTTCCTTAATTGCATTCTTACAAAACACATCCCAACGTGCTGCATAAAATGCCTATTTTTGCAAAAATTTTGAACAATGCGCTTTAAATATTTCATTTTATCTTTCTTTCTATTTCTTTCTACCAGTGTTCAGCTTCATGCTCAAAACCAAATACAACAGCTCAAAAATCATTTGTATTATTTGGCATCTCCTGAACTCAAAGGTCGTTTTCCTGGCACCAAAGAAGACAGCACAACAGTACTTTATCTTCAGCAACATCTCAAATCAGCCGGTTTAACGCTGCCCTTCAACAATGGTTTGCAAGCCTTCAACGTGGTCACTTCAGTGGAAGCTACTAAAAATAACATCCTAAATATTAACGGAAAAGATGCTATTTTCAACACTGATTTTAGTATTTATGCTTTCAGCAGCAACGCAAAGGTTGAAAACGATATGGTGTTTGCCGGATTTGGTATTTTTGTGGATACCGAAGATTTTAAATGGAATGACTTTCAAAATATTGACGTAAAAGGCAAATGGGTTTTGATGCTCAAAGGCGATCCCGAACCCCAAAACAACGATAGTAAATTCATTCCTTTTGCCGATGCCCGCACCAAAGTGATGAATGCCAAAGACCGCGGTGCTGTTGGTGTAATTTTCACCGGCGGCACACAAAACAGCAAATCCGATGATTTGGCTCCCCTCCTTTTTGAGCGCGCCATCGTCAGTGCCGAATTACCCGTTTTAGATGTTACACGCAACTGGCTCAACAAGAATATTTTACCAATAGAAATGCCTGTTGACAGCCTCGAATCGGATGCCATTATCGGCAACGCGCCGTTTACACATCAAATCAAAGCAAAAGTGGCCGGACGTACAGAGTTAAAGCTGCATGAAGTAACCACTTTCAACGTGATAGGAATCATTGAAGGAAGCGATCCTAAACTAAAGGACGAATACATCGTGATTGGTGCGCATTATGACCACCTTGGCATGGGTGGTGAAGGTTCGGGATCACGTGTCCCCGACAGCCTTGCCCCACATGTGGGTGCCGACGACAATGGTTCGGGTGTTGTTTCGGTAATGGAACTCGTTAGCCGCTTTAGCCAAAAAAACAACAAACCCAAGCGCAGTATCGCTTTCGTGTTTTTTGGAGCTGAAGAAATGGGATTGCTCGGATCGAGATATTACACCAAAAACAGCCCTTTTCCTATGAAAAACATCATGGCGATGATCAACCTCGACATGGTTGGAAGACTTAATGAATCATCTGCAGTAGTGGTGGGCGGTACAGGAACTTCTACAGAAACAGAAGCTATTTTGACAAGCATTTCTGCCGATAGCAAAATTAAGCTATCCTATTCCCCCGAAGGCTTTGGCGCTTCCGATCATGCGTCTTTCTATTCAGAAAACGTACCAGTGATGTTCTTTTCGACAGGGGCGCACGCTGATTATCATACACCTGCTGACACTCCTGATAAGATCAATTATGAAGGCATGATGGAGGTGATTGACTTGGTTGAAACATTAACTAAAAACCTTGATAGCCGCAGCGAAAAACTTGTTTTTGCCGAAGCCGGTCCAAAAGAACGTGCAACCGGACGCAGAGGATTTAAAGTAACCTTAGGTATTATGCCCGATTTCACCTCGAGCAGCAACGACGGTTTAGGAGTAGGCGGTGTTACAAAAGGCGGCCCTGCCGACCAAGCAGGAATGAAAAAAGGCGACAAAATTATTGGTGTGAACGGAAAATCGGTAGGTACAATTTACGACTACATGAACCGGTTGAAACAGCTCAAACCCGGACAAAGAGTTAATGTAGATGTGAATAGAGACGGCCAAACCGTTGTTCTTATTGTTGATTTGTAAAGCACCCTTAAAGTGGCAAACCTACTGCTCAACATTGGTTCCAACGGACTGATCTTTAAATTTATCAAATTTGGAGCAGTCGGCTTCTCCGGTCTTTTTGTTGATTTTGGCATCACTTATCTGCTCAAAGAGAAACTCAGAGTACAGCAATACGTGAGCAACGCCATTGGTTTTATGACCGCCGCCTCTACCAATTATTTCTTAAACCGGATATGGACTTTTGAAAGCACCAACCCGAATGTTGCCTATGAATATGGCGAATTTATTTTGATATCCTTGATAGGGTTAGTGCTGAACACCACCATTTTATGGATATTAGTCAGTAAAATGAAATGGAATTTTTACCTGAGCAAGGCTTTTGCCATTGCATTGGTAACGGTTTGGAATTTCGCAGCTAACCTGATGTTTACTTTTAGCGCAATTTAAGCTAATCCAACTTGAGGATGGCAAGGAATGCTGACTGTGGAACCTCCACATTTCCAACCTGCCTCATTCTCTTTTTGCCCTTCTTTTGCTTTTCGAGCAACTTACGTTTACGCGAGATATCACCCCCATAACACTTTGCAGTAACGTCTTTTCTTAACGCTTTCACTGTTTCGCGGGCGATGATCTTAGCGCCAATAGAGGCTTGAATGGCAATGTCGAATTGCTGTCTTGGAATGAGTTCTCGAAGTTTTTCGCACATCCGACGACCAAAAGAGTATGCGTTGTCGCGATGAATGAGCGTTGAAAGCGCATCAACAGGTTCGCTGTTGAGCAAAATATCAAGCTTAACTAGGTTGGCTCTTTGGTAGCCTGCGATATGATAATCGAACGAAGCATAGCCCCGCGAAATGGATTTGAGCTTGTCGTAAAAATCAAAAACAATTTCACTCAAAGGCATTTCAAACGTTACCTCCACGCGATCGGAAGTGAGATAGATTTGATTTTTCATCACTCCGCGCTTTTCAATACAAAGCGTCATAATGTTCCCAAGGTATTCTGATTTAGAAATGATTTGGGCAATAATATAAGGTTCTTCAATATAATCGAGACGGGTAACTTCCGGCAATCCACTGGGATTGTGCACTTCGAGTATATCACCAGATGTGGTATAAGCTTTAAAAGAAACGTTGGGAACGGTGGTAATCACATCCATGTCGAACTCACGATCGAGCCTTTCTTGAATGATTTCCATGTGGAGCAACCCAAGGAAGCCGCAACGAAAACCAAAACCGAGTGCCACTGACGACTCGGGTTCAAAAACCAAAGACGCATCATTGAGTTGGAGTTTCTCGATAGAGGCTCGCAATTCTTCATAATCGTCGGCATCAACAGGATAGATACCCGCAAAAACCATAGGTTTCACATTCTCGAAACCTTCAATGGCCGTGGTGCTGGGCTTCACTACACTGGTAATCGTGTCGCCCACTTTTACTTCTCGGCTTGACTTTATTCCTGAAATAATATATCCCACATCGCCCACCGACATGCGTTGTTTTGGAAATTGTTTGAGCTTGAGCACACCGATTTCGTCGGCATGATATTCTTTGCCGGTGGCTAAAAACTTCACATGTTCGTTGGTAGAAAGCGTTCCGTTCATGATACGGAAATAGGCGATGATTCCTCTAAAGGAGTTAAAAACAGAATCGAAAATAAGTGCTTGGAGAGGAGCTTCGGGGTCTCCTTTTGGTGCAGGAACCTTTTTAATGATGGCTTCAAGAACCTCATCAATTCCAAAACCGGTTTTGGCACTTACCCTCAATACATCTTCACGATTGCAGCCAATCAAGTCAATAATTTGATCTTCCACCTCATCGGGCATGGCGCTTTCCATGTCAATTTTGTTCAGCACCGGAATGATTTCGAGATCGTGGTTGAGTGCCAAGTAAAGATTAGAAATGGTTTGGGCTTGAATACCTTGTGAGGCATCAACGACCAACAAAGCGCCTTCGCAGGCGGCAATGGAGCGCGAAACCTCATACGAAAAGTCAACGTGGCCGGGGGTATCAATCAAATTCAGAATATAGTGAACACCATTGTTGACGTAGTCCATTTGTATGGCGTGGCTTTTAATGGTAATTCCGCGTTCGCGTTCCAAGTCCATGCTGTCAAGCACTTGTTCTTTCTGATCGCGTTCGCTAACAGTGTGTGTTCGCTGCAATAAACGGTCGGCCAACGTGCTTTTACCGTGGTCAATATGAGCAATAATACAGAAGTTTCGGATATTTTTCATGGAGTGCAAAACTACAACAATAAGTGTTATTTTATTTCATGCCGATAGAAAAAAGATGGTAGCGAGCATGGCTTCATTGCTTTATCAATAATAATAGCCTTCGTCTCGTGTTGTGAGCTCCAAAGGATAGTGCCCGAGATAGATATTGCCCAAAGTTCCATCAATAGAAATTTCATCGCCCGATGCAATGCGTTTATCCTCGATGGTACAAGACTTATCTGTTTCGTTCACTATTAAGTTGGTGCAATTGACAACACATGTTTTTCCAAGTCTTACTGCCGTTACGGCAGCATGAGAGGTAGCTCCGCCACGGGCTGTAAGCAGTCCGTTGCAGGCAAAAATCATCCCGATGTCATCAGGCACGGTGTCGGGTCTGATTAGAATAACATGCTGCGAGGGTTTTATTTTTCTGAGCAGCTCAATGTCTTTTTCATCAAAGGCAGCCAATCCATTCATGGCACCTCCACCTATTCCAATTCCTCTTCCCATGAGTCGCATCTCGTCAGGAGCCTGCAAAAATACCGTCGCTTCTTGGCCTATGTGCAGTTCTTGATCGCGGGTTTGAAGAATGTAAAGGTCTTCGGGCCGGTCGGATTCAAAGGTAAACTCTATCTCTTGTGGCGAATAACCATAATTTTCTGTGAGGTCGGAAGCCAAATCGAAGAGGCGTTTGTAAATTGCCGGATACAATGTTTGCAGCGATGGGCCTGTCAATTCGGCTTGTTTACGTTGGGTTTCACTAACCGGCATAGGTTTTACGAGCCCTGCAACAATGTCTTCGCCTTGGCTTCGTGTAGTGAAATCGCCATAAAGATGCACTCCTGGCCTCCCACGTTTTGGGTTTTGGGTGAATACAACGCCGGTGCCACTGTGGTCGTTCAAATTTCCAAAGATCATTTGTTGCACAATAACGGCCGTGCCCCAGTTGTCGGAAATCTGCAAGTGCTTGCGATAAACGAAAGCCCGTTCTGAAGACCAAGATTCAAACACAATATT
>JADYZK010000177.1 GCA_020853175.1 Bacteroidales bacterium | reverse complement strand
TCGCTCAACCTGCGTTTAGAATACAAAGGCTTTGATATGTATGCTTTGTTCTATGGCGTGCAAGGCAATGAAATTTTCAACGGATTAAAATACAGATCAGAACGTTTGGACAACTACTGGAACTATTCAAAAGACGCTTTGAATGCCTGGACACCGCAAAACACAAACACCAATATTCCACGCGCCACACGTGAAGACCTGAACGGTAACCGTAGGGTAAGCGATCGTTTTATTGAAGACGGTTCTTATTTAAGACTTCGTACCTTGCAACTCGGCTACACCTTACCACAAAGCGCGCTGTCGTTCCTTCATTTCGATAAAGTGCGTGTTTACGTAGGCGGAAACAACCTCTTTACTGCCACAAGTTATAGTGGTTACGACCCCGAAGTGTTTGGAGATGATGTACTTAATCGTGGTGTGGATTGGGGCAGATATCCACTCTTCAAATCATTCATTTTTGGTTTAGACCTCACCTTCTAATCACCTCAAAAAAAACATAAAGCTATGAAAGCAAAAAATATAATTCTCATCGCACTTTTGTTGGTTGGTTTTCTAACCTCCTGCAAGAAAGATTTTCTGACCAAAGAAAATCCGAATCAGCCCACCGCCGATCAGTTTTGGCGCAACGAAACCGACGCTTTGGCCTCTATTTACGCCACCTACGCTCCCCTGAACTTCCAATACCGTTACGGCTTTTTTGAATTTGGTTGGGGGCCGGAAAACTGGAAAGCTGACGATCTATTTTATGGCGGCGAATATCCCGTTTTCTATCAAATCAGCAACTATATCAATACACCTGAAGTGTATGAACTCATGGAGTTTTACAACAACGCCTATCAGTATGTCAATCGTGCCAACCAAAGCATCGAAGGCATTCCGCTCTGCACCATGGATGAAAATTTGAAGACAGAAATGGTTGCCGAAGCCAAATTTTTCAGGGCTTTCGGCTACTTCAAACTGCTGCGCAACTTCCAACATATTCCCTTTTACGAACGCTCTCCTCAATCCACCGACGAGATCAATGCCAAACAAGCCGATCGTTCAGTGGTGTGGGCTTTGATTGAATCCGACTTTAGAGCTGCTGTTGACAATTTGCCTGCAAGCCGCGCCGGTGCTGATGTTGGACGCGTAACCAAAGGAGCTGCCGCTGCATTTTTAGGCTATGCCTATCTGTATCAACAAAAATATTCCGATGCTGCTACCATCCTCAGCCGGATTGAAAATGCTGAATTTGGAAGCTACAGCCTGTTACCCATTGAAAACTACAGCCAAAACTGGGACGGATCTAGCGAAAACAACCAGGAATCGTTGTGGGAAATTCAAATGCACAACGTGAAATCGAATGCCACCAACATTCTACAAGCTGAATTTCTCAGCTGGCAGGAATCCAACGCTTCAACCTGGATTTTTAACCAATACGTAAGCGAAACCGCCCTGGATGGCGGCACCGACCCACGGTATTACAAATCAATGATTTCACCTACGCTCGATTTCAATGCGCCGCTTGGAAATTACAGCGATATGTCGAGTTCAGGCAACAACCTCATCCTCAAACACACAACAGATCAATGGGTTGCAGGAAACAGGAATGAAAATAACTATCCTATGATGCGCTATGCCGATGTGCTGCTGATGTTGGCCGAAGCCGTGAACGAAACCTCAGGTCCTGATGCCGCCTTACCTTACATCAATCAAGTGCGTGAAAGGGCTTTGATGCCTGCCATTGGTACGGGCTTGAGCAAAGAAAACTTCCGCGAAAAGCTCATGCACGAACGCGCTGTTGAACTCAGTTTCGAGAGCCGCCGCTGGTACGATTTGGTCAGATGGCACGAAGCCGGATGGATCAACATCAAACAAGTTTTAATTGACAATAACAAACCCGGAGCTGCAAATTTCGATATGCGTCATTTGTATTATCCCATTCCGGAAATCGAATATGAAGTGAACCCCAATTTAGACAGATCGAAACAGTGGTAATACGTTGAGATGCTTTGGTTCGCCAAATAATCAAATTGGTTAGTGATTTGGTTTTTAAACCGGAATGTTTGATTCTAAACATTCCGGTTATTTTTTAAAAACCGATATCCAAGGCCGAAAAGTTATCCTACATTTGAAATACTGAATTCTCGCTGAAACCTGAAAATAATCTTGTTTAAAACACCATTAAAAATGAAAATAAGTTCATTCAAACCACAACATATCAACGCCTTAATTTTTGGTATTGGTTTTTGGTTTGTGTTTACCCAATGCACACCCAAAGCAGTAGAAAAAATAAGTTTACAGGCCAGTTATCCTGAAATGATCAACTATCATTTTATGCCCGAGACCCCCAAAGCCAAGGCCGTTCCCTTTGCTGATCTGGGCGCTTGGCACGGGATTCATCTGCCCGAAAAAGACCAACCTCAATTGGGCGTAACGGGGCCATATCTGTTGGGAGAATTCAGGTATGCCGCCCCCTCTTTGACCCATTTCAACATAGAAATTGAAGGCCGGCTGCATGAATTTACTGCCATGAATACCACCTCCTACCCGGGCTTGTTCGCGTTTGAGGCTCATTCGCCACAGTTAGCGGTTAAGATGGACGTTTTTTATATTTCCGATCGTTCGCACCTCAGTTGGGTTGAAGTTCAAAACACTTCCAACCAAAAAATTACCATCAAACCCATTTGGCAAGGCCAAGTGTTTGCCCCTTTCACCATGGTCCAAAACGATCAAAAACTTGAAATAGAAACCACGAATGGCCACGTATTCATCAGCTTTCAGCAGGATGAAAAATTTGGTTTCCACCTTGCAGGTGACACCGCTTATTCGGCTGTTTATGACCAAGCCATTACGCTCGCACCCGGCGAAAAAATCACCTTTTCTGCCGTGCTCACCTATCTTCCGTACAAGGAAGTCAACCAAAAAGAATTGGATTTTGTTGCAGAAGCACTCACCCAACCACAGGCTTTGCGCAGCGCGAATGCCAGCCGTTGGAACACTTATCTTAGCAGCACCCTCAGAACCGATCTTACCGCTTACAGTTATGTGCCCGTGAAAGCCTTGCAAACACTCATCACCAACTGGAAAACTCCCACCGGCGACCTACGTCATCAGGGCGTTGTACCTTCGATGGCGGTATCGTATTTTTATGGCTTTTGGGCTTGGGACAGCTGGAAACATGCCGTGGCTTTGGTGCAATTTGATGCGCAATTGGCTAAAGATCAGATCAGAACCATGTTCGACTATCAGGATGAAGCAGGCATGATTGCCGATTGTGTGTATCCCGATTCAAGTGAAAACAACTGGCGCGACACCAAACCGCCATTGGCAGCCTGGGCTGTAGATGAGGTGTTTAAAGCCACCGGCGACAGTGCTTTTGTGCTTGAGCTGCTGCCCAAACTTGTCAAATACCATGAATGGTGGTACAAATTTCGCGATATAGACCAAAACGGCCTGTGCGAATATGGCTCTACCGATGGCACCTTGATTGCTGCAAAATGGGAAAGCGGTATGGACAACGCCGTGCGTTTCGACGACAGCAAAATGCTGCCCAACAAAGCCAATGCCTGGAGCATGAATCAGGAGTCGGTTGACCTGAACGCCTACCTCTATCTCGAAAAGATATTGTTGGCAAAACTGCTTTCTTTGGCAGGAAAAGATGCCGAAGCTTCAGCTTATCTTTCAAATGCAGAGCAGCTCAAAGAAGCCATCAACGAAAGCTTTTACAATGAAGCCTTGGGTTTTTATTTTGATCGCGAGATGCCGACAGGAGAACACATTCAAGCAGCAGGCCCCGAAGGCTGGACGCCACTCTGGTGCGGCATCGCCACTCCTGAACAAGCCAAAAAAGTGGCCACGGTGATGTTAGACACCAACCGCTTCAACACTTTTGTGCCGCTGCCCACCTTAGATGCTTCACATCCTCAATTTACTTACAACGGCTATTGGCGGGGCACGGTTTGGCTGGATCAGGTGTATTTTGGTATCAGTGCGCTGCGTAAAAGTGGTATGACAGCAGAAGCCGATCAACTCACCCTAAAAGTGTTCCAAAATCTCAAAGGACTTTCCACAGATGGTGCCATTTACGAAAACTACGACCCACACACCGGCAAACCCTTAGAAGCACCCAATTTCAGCTGGAGCGCGGCTCATTTGCTGATGCTGTATTATGAATTAGAAGCTGCGGGAAAGTGATTATAGTATTGAATTTGAATACATTATGATTTAGGTTTATATATGATTTACAATCGCTTTATTCAATTTTTTGAAGCTTTGAGATAATTGATTTCTAATCAAAAAAACTCCTGCCGGCCAAAGCCAACGGGAGTTTTTGGTTTAAACCCTCCAGAACATACCCAAATCTCATCAATAATTCCTTTGTATTTTAGACCATTTCTTAATAACAAGCCTCTTTTTTGCCATTAAAGCGCTTCAGTATTTCCGGCACTAAAAACCAAAATTAAAACTTCATTTTTGCTTGCTTTTTGCAAACTATATTTGTATTATTACGACATAAATATAAACAGACTATGGCACACGTAGTCAATGTTTTAAGCCTGCCGAAAGTTTACGGGGCAAACACAGCCGAGCGACGGCACGTAGGCGTTAAATCTGTTGGGCATATGTATGGCTGCCATGAACGCTTCAATTCCCTTTTATTTAAAAGTCATTTATACACTAGTACTTGTGAGCCATTTTACTAAATCTGCATATATTGCACCAGGTGTTGCAAATTCAAAATTGTTTTGGGGTTATGGTTCATGTGAATCTTATTGGATGAACTCACAACAATTAAATCAATATTTATTAAGTTCTAAACAACTAATTGATGAAAACAACCCTATAGTTGCATTTGATGATTTAATAATTGGGTATTTTCACTGGTATTGTTTTAATACCGGAAATACTATTGGGCCTTCACCCGATTCACAATGGACAAATAAACTTTGGTTTCAACACGTTATTGATTTTTTTATTTACAAGAAAGTATATTATAATCCGCCTGAAGAATAATCGTTAAAAACTTGTATCATGCTTAGTTTAAAGCGTCTTTTGTTTCTCACTATTGGCTTATTAATAAATTCGGTCATTTATAGTCAAGCAATAGCCACGACTGAATTCAAAACTTCATCCAGCCTTGATCAAGAAGGACTGAGTCTTATACTGTTGAACGAAAGTATTTTTCTTTTTCATACAGTCAAAGGAGAGCCGGCTAAATCTGATGCCAATATCACGTTCTACTATGGATATACAGACATCCTTTACAAAATGACCGTAGATTTTAGGCCATTTGATAGTGTTATGTTTCCTCCCTTTCAAGGTTACGGGCTACGCTTATATGGTATGCTCAGGCTTATTGACAACGTCATCGTGGTCTCGGGTACCGCATACGACTCTATAAGTGGTGATTACCAGATGTATATGGCATGGCTGAATGATGATTTGGAGATAGTTAAAGAAACAATAATTGGAAATAGTGAGGTGAATGAAGGTTTATTCCCTCCAAGGGCGAACAAAATGGGCAACCTGGTGCAGTTTGGATGGTATCCCGAAAATCCGGACACAGGCATGCGACAGTATTTCTATATGGAGTTTTCTCCCATGGGCGAGCTGTTAAATTTTGTGGAGGATTCCAGCGCATTACCCCGGTTCGATATTGTTTCGTTTGGTAACCAAGGGAAATATGCACAATACAGCTCGGATAATATTACCATTCTGAACTCTGATTTTACTCTAAATAAGATGGTTGAAGTGTCTAATTTAAATAATTTCACGCTGCGCAGTTTTGGATTTTTAAATGACAGTACATTTTATGCAGGTGGAAGATATCAGGTGGATAGCCCTAACTTTGACTTGGATCCTGCGGTTGTACCGATAGGACTGGATGGAAATGTGTTTCCTATTGTTCATTTTGGTGCAGTTGATACTGCTGATTTTTTTTCCACTTTCAAGGTGATTAAAGATGGCTTTTTACTTGCAGGCACGAAAAACGCATCTCCGGGTATCCCTTCATATCTGATGATTAACAAGCTCGATACCACTTTCGAAAAGGTAAATGTTGCCAGTTATGGTGATGGTATCCGGGCTTATATACTAAATGATGTCATTGCATTTACAGATGGTGGATGCATTGCTACAGGAAAAGTTCAAAATTACGACCCGCGTTTTCTTTACAATATCAGAAACGACATTGTTTTGGTTCGATTTGACGCAGAAGGTGTAATTGTTGGACAAACCAAGGTCTTATCCAGACCATCCCAGATAACGCTGATTCCAAATCCTGCTACAAATAGAGTGATGGTTAGTGATCGTTCAGGGTGTTGGACTACCGTAGAAATATTTGATATGAAAGGAGGAAGTGTTTCAAGACAAAGTGTGGAAAACTGTCGTTTTTTTGATGTTCGACATTTACCAACAGGAATCTATCTGGTGAGTTTAATGTCCGAAACAGGGATCAAAGTTTTTGTGCGCTTGATCAAAGTTTAAGCAAATAAAAGTGATATCATTTCTCCAATAAAAATGGAGATGATGCTGAAAACAAAATCCAAACAAGGAATAATTTTTTGTTTGAAACAACGGGTCAACAGCCTGTCCACGACAACTTCGCCACTGCTTTTCTCACCTCTTCCACAGAAGCATCGGCCTGAAGGACAAGAGCAGGTTTCAAATAAAAAAGCTCGTGTTCGGCTTTAAAACGCGCTTCGCCACCACCCGTGATGTTGAGCATGACAACAGCATCGGACGGAAGGTCGCCAGATTTCACCGTCTGCATCAACGAAGCTACGGCCACGGCTGCCGCCGGATGGATGTCAATCCCTTCCAATTCTTCAAACAAAATGGCGGCAGCACGCGCCGAGGTATTGTCAACCAACAGCACTTCACCTTGGGTGTCTTGCAGGGCATCAAACAAACCACCAACAACAGGATACGGCGGCCTACGGTTGCTCAACACCTTGGCATCAATGGTTTCAACATGGGCGCGGGCATCGTCGTCGCTATAAGGCAACATGGCACGCGAACCGGCTTTCCAAGCTTCATAAATAGGCTGAAATGGAATGTTTTGCGACACCATCAACTTCATTTTCCGGTTGCCAAAACGTCCATCAGCCAGCAAACGTAAATTGGCTTCCCAGGCGGCAATAGCGCCTGTTCCGCTGCCTACTGCCTGAAAATAATAATCAGGAATGCGACCAATAAAAGTGGTGGCCGAAAGCATCGTGGTGGCCATGCCATCGCGCCGTGCAATATTTTTGGCGCCGCCTTCGGCATAAAAACCATCCAATGAACTGATTAGATTTGAAACATGAATGGCATCAAAATAGTCGCTCCCTTTGGGCGTACACACCAACTGCACACAAGCGTTCAACGGCTGGTCAAACCAAAGCGCGTTGAGGTTGTCAAACGGCACGCACAGCATCAGTGGAATGTGATTATCGGAACACACTTTGGCAAAAGCCCTCGCCGTATTGCCCGCCGATGCCACCACAAGCACGTTGTTGGTCATGGTTTCATCCATACGGCCACAAACCGAATAGGCTTCCGTTTCTTTAAAAGAACAGGTGGTCATGGCGGCTTTTTTTTCAGGCCAATAGCCGCTAAAAGTGATATAGAGTTGCTCCAATCCAAGATGTGCTGCCATAGCATCACTTTTGTATGTAATTGGAGCCGATGAGCCTGCCAACATTTTATTCACCGGAAGCCAATCAGCGAAGCGATACAATCCCCATTGCTCGGGATGCAAACGCAGTTGCTTGATGGCATATTCGGCCCTCACCAAAGTGGCCGCGTTTTCGCCCGGGGCGTCGAGCAGCCAGCCCGTGTCGTCAAATATTTTTCCGGTGGCCACAGATTTCAGTCGGTAGCGCGTAGGCTCAAAAAAGATGTCCATTTTCAGTTTGCTTTAAGGCGGCAAAGATAAAAAGATCAGCACCGCAAAAGCTTGATTTAAAATACAAAACGCCTTTCTCCGAACCTAAAAAACAGTTGCATTGTGCTTCCTACTCGCTCATAGCCTTGAAAATTAGTAACTTTGCATCTCACCTTTGATGATAAAACAAAAAAATGTTGTTACAAGAATATTTTAACGCCGAAGTGTACAACTGGGTAGTGCTCCCGTTGCTGATCGCCTTTGCCCGAATCTTAGACGTCACTATTGGCACCATAAGGCTGATTTTCGTTTCGCGCGGAATGAAAAACCTCGCCCCTATTCTGGGATTCCTCGAAGTGATTATATGGTTACTGGCCATCGGTCAAATCATGCAGCAGTTGGATAATTTCATGTCCTACATTGGTTATGGGGCCGGATTTGCTGCCGGCAATTACATCGGCATTCTCATCGTCGAAAAAATGTCCATCGGCACTGTGGTCATCCGAATCATTCCCAAAAACGATACTACCGGACTGATGACCCATTTGCGCGAAGCCAATTACGGGGTCACCAGTATTGATGCCGAAGGGAAGTTAGGGCCGGTAAAAATTCTTTTTAGCATCGTGAAAAAGAAAGACCTCAAAGATGCCTTAAACATCATCAACACGCACAACCCCAATGCTTTTTATACTGTTGAAGAGGTTCAAAAGGTAAATGAGGGCCATTTTAAAAACGTTCAAAAACGCAACAATCTGTTCACAGGTTTACTTGCCGGAAGCCAATTGAGGAAGTAATGGCAGTGAAAACAGCTTTTGCATGATTGTTGTATGACACCAATAACATTGATAAAGTTATGGAAAACGAAGAATTTAAAAAACAGATAGATGAGCTCTTCAGGTTGTTTAACAAACTGATGGAGAAGCATCCTATGGATGAGATACCCGGCATTAACAGTATGCAAATTGAACAAATGCGCATGTTTTTAAAAAACTATGAGCTGATGAAAGATAAGATTTCCTTTGAAATGATGGGCCAAATGAACGAGCCGGTCAAGCAGATGATTTCCATGTTCATTAAGCAGCTGCGCGAAGAACTCGACGAACCTGAAGTATTTGATGTTGAGATAATTACTACTACCAATACCAACGTAGAAAGCATTGCCGACATTGACGCACAATTGCGAAATCCTGGCCTTACTGAAGCTGAAATTGACCAATTGTTGGACAAGCGTGCCGAATTGGTAGCTCTCCAAAAAAAACCTGACATTTTGCCTGAAAACAACAGTTAATACATTTTTAATGACAGATTATTTTCGCCAACGCTGGAAAAAATATTGGACCACCAAAGGTTGGTTCAGCAAAATATCCGATTTAATTTTCGTGCTTTTGGTGATTGGGATGTTGATTCCTGCCAGCCGCAAGGAAATCAGTGCCTTTTTTGCAGGCATCATGGCCTTTTCGCCCAAAACCATTGCCCCCGACAACCAAACGGCTGTAAACCTTTCGACCCTTCAATGGTCGCTCACCGATGATCAAGGCAAGACCGTTGATTTCAGCGCCTTTGCCGGACAAACCATTTTTCTCAACTTTTGGGCCACTTGGTGCCCACCTTGTATTGCCGAGCTACCTGATATTCAAGAACT
>JADYZK010000176.1 GCA_020853175.1 Bacteroidales bacterium | reverse complement strand
GATGGTTGGATGCAAAGCACTGATATGGATGTAGTTGCTTTCATTTGTCGCTTCGAGCAAGCTGGCATTCGTTATGTTATATGCACCGACATCGCCAAAGACGGCATGTTGCAAGGCGCTTCCAACGCTTTGTATGAAGAAATTTTGCAAAAAACGACTGTTCAACTGATTGCCAGTGGCGGTGTTTCTTCTATTGAAGACTTAATCAAACTAAAAGCCATTGGCTGTGAAGGAGTTATTATTGGAAAAGCCCTTTATGAAGGAAAAATTACTTTAAAAGAACTTGAAAATCTATGTTAAAAAAACGAATTATTCCCTGCCTCGACATCAAAGACGGTAGAACTGTGAAAGGCGTAAATTTTGTTGCCATTCGCGATGCCGGCGACCCGATTGAGCTGGCCAAACGCTATGTGCGCGAAGGAGCTGATGAATTGGTGTTTCTCGACATCACCGCGACCATAGAAAAACGCAAAACACTGTCTGATTTGGTGCGTAAAATAGCCAAAGAAATCAATATCCCCTTCACCGTTGGCGGTGGAATCAATTCTTTAAAAGACGCAAAAGCAGTCATTCAAGCCGGAGCCGATAAAGTGAGCATCAATTCGGCGGCAGTAACAAACCCACATCTCATCACCGAAATTGCCGGTGAGTTTGGCAGTCAGTGCGTGGTAGTAGCCATTGACACCAAATTTGAAAATGATGCCTGGACGGTTTTTGTGAACGGAGGAAAAATTCCAACAGGTATTCAAACACTGGAATGGGCCAAGCAAACCGAAATGCTGGGTGCAGGTGAAATTCTGCTCACTTCAATGAACAACGATGGCACAAAAAACGGTTTCGCCATTTCCTTTTTGAATGAAATCACCCGAGCAGTAAACATCCCGGTGATTGCCTCCGGCGGAGCCGGCACCATCGAACATTTTAAAGAAGTATTTGAAAAAACAAAGGTCAGTGCAGCTTTGGCGGCAAGTATCTTTCACTTTGGCGACATTTCCATTCCGGAACTTAAAACCTATCTCAAAACACAAAAAATTTCTATCAGATGAACATCAATTTCGACAAATCAAACGGCCTTGTGCCGGTTATCATTCAGGACAGCGCCACATTGCAGGTGCTGATGTTAGGCTATATGAACGAAGAAGCATTCAAAAAAACCCAACACGAAAAACGAGTTACTTTTTATAGTCGCACTAATAATCGGCTATGGACAAAAGGTGAAACCTCCGGCAACTTCTTGGTGGTCAATCACATTATGATGGATTGTGACAACGACACGCTTTTGATAAAAGCCACTCCTCAAGGTCCTACCTGCCATACAGGTTCTACCTCATGTTTTAAGGAAGAAACTTCCAAAGGCTTTTTATATCATTTGCAAAACATTATCAGCCAACGCATTGACACAAATGATGCCACTTCATATACCAACAAACTTTATCGAAAGGGCGTAAACAAAGTAGCCCAAAAAGTGGGTGAGGAGGCCGTTGAACTTGTTATTGAAGCCAAAGACAACAACGACGACCTCTTTAAAAACGAAGCCGCCGATCTTTTGTATCATTTTTTAATTTTACTAAAATTGAAAAATATTCAGCTCGAAGAAATAGAAGACGTGCTTGCGCTTCGGTCGAAGGTGCCGGCGAAAGCGAACCCCATTAGATAAATGAAAAAAACAAGGTTTCAACCCGATAAAACAGCAAAGTAGTGTTCTCTTTCTGGTGTGTTGAAATAAATTACTGATAAAACACTCCTTTGAACACATTGAAAAGCGTGAAAAGAATATATTTTCACCAACATGGTAGTTTTATAGATGAACATTTCTAAATTTGCCTGCTTATTCAAGCAAATTCAAAACCATGAAAAACACTAAATACATCTTCGTCACAGGGGGTGTAACTTCGTCTTTGGGTAAGGGAATTATTTCTGCTTCGTTGGCCAAATTGCTGCAAAGTCGCGGGTTTTCAGTTACGATACAAAAACTCGATCCTTACATTAATGTGGACCCCGGAACGTTGAACCCTTACGAGCACGGCGAATGTTTTGTAACCGAAGACGGGGCCGAAACGGACCTCGACTTGGGGCATTACGAGCGTTTTTCAAACACACCTACCTCGCAGGCCAACAATGTGACCACCGGCAGAATTTACCAATATGTCATCAATAAAGAGCGTGAAGGCGAATACCTCGGCACTACCGTTCAGGTAGTTCCCCACATCACCGACGAAATTAAACGGCGGGTGAAGCTCTTAGGTCAGAATGGAAATTTCGATTTTGTAATTACCGAAATTGGCGGTACGGTGGGCGACATCGAGTCGTTTCCTTTCGTGGAAGCCATCAGGCAGATGCGATGGGAGTTGGGCAAAAATTGCGCTGTAATACATCTTACTTTGGTGCCTTTCCTCAAGGCGGCTGGCGAGCTCAAAACCAAGCCCACTCAGCACTCTGTGAAAACCATGTTGGAGCAAGGTGTTCAACCCGACATTATTGTTTGCCGAACCGAAAGACCTTTGAATGATTCCATTCGGGCAAAGATTGCTCAGTTTTGTAATGTCGAAGTTAGCTCAGTGATCGAAAGCATTGACGCTTCATCTATTTATGAGGTGCCTATGCTGATGTTGGAGGAGAAATTGGATATCGAAGTGCTACGAAAAACCCAAACTCCGCTCCCTGAGAAGTTAGACATCGCCAAATGGCAGCATTTTTTAAAGCGACTCCATCATCCCGTTCATCAGGTTACTGTGGCTCTTGTGGGAAAATACGTTGAATTGAAAGATGCGTATAAGTCTATCCATGAGGCATTTATACATGGAGGCGTAGCCAACGAATGTGAGGTGAAGGTGAAATATGTGCACAGCGAGCACTTAGACCAAGAACAACTTGAAGCCGAATTATCGGAGGTAGATGGCATTTTGGTGGCGCCGGGCTTTGGAGGAAGAGGCATCGAAGGCAAAATTCTGGCCATAGCCTATGCCCGCGAAAATAAAATTCCATTTTTTGGCATCTGTCTTGGAATGCAATGCGCTGTGATTGAGTTTGGCAGAAATGTGCTGGGTTTGAAAGATGCCCACTCCACCGAAATGAACCCCAAAACCAACCACCCGGTCATTGACATCATGTCGAACCAACGCGCGGTCACCAACTTGGGCGGAACCATGCGTTTGGGTGCTTATCCCTGCAAACTCGATCCTGATTCCAAAGTTTTTCAGCTTTACAAAGAAACCATGATTTCTGAAAGACACCGCCACCGTTTTGAATTTAACAACGATTACCGCAAAGACTACAACAAAGCCGGAATGAAAACCGTTGGTATTTACCCGAATGAAAATTTGGTCGAGATTGTTGAGCTGGATAACCACCCTTGGTTTGTGGGCGTGCAATACCATCCTGAATATAAAAGCACGGTTGCCAATCCGCACCCATTGTTTGTAGGTTTCATTGCAGCCATGATCAAAGCCCGACAGAAATAAATTCAACACCATAAACAATTAGTATCAACCTTTCGCTTTCTTCTTCTTTGAAGAGGAAAAATACCCTTTTGCAGCCTTCGCAATTATACAATGGTAGGCTTTAGGCTGCTTTTGAAGTGATTAATTGTTATTTTTGCAGCGTTTTTTAAAATATTTTCATGAACAGAGACACAACGATTGGGTTTATACTCATTGCCCTCATCCTGGTAGGATATTCCATTTGGATGACACCTTCAAAAGAAGAAATGGCTGACCGCCAGCGCATCCAGGATTCAGTGATGATGGTTCGTCAGCAACAACGGGTGTTGGATTCAACGCGGATGGTGGAGGAACTAAAACTTCAAATTGCCAATGAACAACAGGCAGAATCAGTGGAGGCCACTGCTGCTTCAAACGAAAGCATCGCCGCTTCGCTTCAAGATCGGTTTGGTTTTTTTGCCCTTTCTGCTCAAGGTTTAAATGAAACATATACCGCCGAAAACGAACAACTTAAACTAACGTTTTCCTCTAAAGGCGGTATTTTGAAACAGGTTGAACTCAAAGAATACCAAACTTGGGATACACTTCCTTTGATCGTTTACGATTCTGCTACAGCCCATTTCGATCTTTCGTTTTTCTCAAAAAACAGAACCATCAATACTTCCGATCTGTACTTTCGACCGTTTGTGAATGGAAAAGCCCTCGTCGGAAACAAAATTCCGGCAGTTACCGGCGACAGCCTTACCTTGAGCTTACGTGCTTATGTGAGTGATGGTGATAGTGTCACCAATAAATATATCGCTTTTGAATACGTTCTTTATCCGTCCGATTACAAGGTGGGCTTCAATCTAGTGCTCGAAGGCATGGATAAAATTCTGGCCAGCAACACCAGTTTTATGAACCTCGACTGGACGCTCGACCTGCTCAACCAAGAGCGTTCCATTGATCGTTTCAACAGTCCCACCATCTTTTATAAGCATTTAAACGATGATGTTGAAAACCTTTCTTTATCAAAAAGCGATGAAAAAAATATCACTACCAAGCTGCGTTGGGTATCTTTTAAGCAACAGTTCTTTAGCACTACCTTGGTAGCCAACGATTTTTTTGAAAATGCAGAGCTGAAAACTTTTGATAAAGAGCAGCCCTCGAACAGCCGTTATATGAAATCGGTGTCCGCTTCATTGGGTTTACCTGTTTCATTAAGTCCTTCTCAAAAAATCGGAATGTTCTTTTATCTGGGACCTAACAGCTACAACGAACTGAAAG
>JADYZK010000175.1 GCA_020853175.1 Bacteroidales bacterium | reverse complement strand
TTGATCATGTGCTGGAGCTCAGCAGCGTTGCGGGCTGTAATGCGCGCAAAGGAAATATCAGGGAGATTGTCATTGTTTACATCCGAAAACGGATTGTCGGAAATATAAGGATTGTAACCACCCGGATGATCGTTCAAAGTATGCGAAATGATGCCGTCGGCGGCATTGGTGCTGTAATCGCCTAAAAGCAAGATGGCGGCAGGAGGTGTTGTCCAAGTGTTGTAGGCATTGTTGACATAATTTTCGATGGCAGCAACGGTATTTCCTCCAACTTCGGTGATGCTCACCACTTTGGTAGTGATGCCTTGATGTTGGCGAAAAACTTTAATGGTATCTGCCCATTGTGCAAAAGCGGGTGCCGTGGGTGTAATGATCAAATAATCGCAACCTTCCTCACGGTTAAGAGCCAATGTGCGTTTCTTGCAGCATAATCAATCTTAGGTAAGATGCTGCTGTTTATGATGTTATCCTCTAAAATGTTATCCCACCAAGGGTTTCTTAAACGATCTTCACCCACATGTCCGTTTCCGCCTTCAAAGGCAACTTCGGCTACTACATCATAATAAACTATGAGTTCTTTAGTAACCGGATTGTATTGAAAAGGGGTAATGCTTAAGGTTACCGTTTCTACTCCTCTAATGGTTAATACTTTAGAAATTTGGAAAGGTTCAGCAGGGTAAAAACCGTTTTTACTGTAAATGCTCGGGTCTTTGGTGTATTCTGCCGGACGGTCATCATTACTCAATGGTATGGCCGGAGCAGGCAGCAGATCAACATTTTGAATGGTTTCTTTTTTAACGCTAATGATGTTGAGCACAGCTTTTGAACCACTGGGAATGGCAACAAACCTGCTGTTGGCCGGCAAGTTCGGAACACCGGCGTCGGCGGGCAAATAAAGACCATTCATTTCGATAATGTTGCCCGTATAGCCGTTGTCGGTAATTTCATCAATGGCCAAGTTTGGTACGTTATGCGCTACTCGAAGTGAATTGTTTTCTGAACGAACCACTGAAAATCCTTCTTTTGCTGTCGGGACGTCAAAATGATATTCCGCCCGCTGGGCATGCAGTCCTGTTCCAAAGAAAAACGTGAGCAACAAACTTACGCTAAGATAGAAAGAGCATTTTTTCATTGAGTAATAAATTTTAACATAAATTAATGAATTAAACGAAGCAAATGTAATGATCCTCTTTGAGGTTTGCGCTATTTAGAAGGGCAAAATGGAAATTACGGATGGCATTTGAAATGATTATAAATAGTAATTGCCATCTAATCAATCAAATACAAGAATATATGATGAAGGATATAGAAAACTAAAACCGCAATTTCTTGATTTGAAAAGTTGAGTTGTCGTTTCATTTTGGCCTTGATAAAAAGGAAGGCTTCAATAGATGAAGAAAAATAATCAGACCAAAGGCGCTTGAACAACAGCAAAGTGTAAAATACAACTATCCATTCACGGTTTCATCCAATTCTTTAGGCTGGCGTTTGGCTCGTGTAAAGGGTTTGCTGGAATCGAAAAGCAAGCGATAGGTAACATGTGTTTTGTAAATGCTGGCAGAAATACCATCAACCACCTTCATCATAGGTTCATTGAAATCGCCAATCCAATTCATTTGAATTTCTTTATAAGGGAAGTTTTTTTGTCGAACAATTTCAGTAAAATATAAAATAATAGCGCCATCAACTCCTTTGCCCTGGTGTTCAGGCACGATTCCGAAAATTCTACCGATGATACGGTCGCAGCGTTTTAAAACTTTCAGCCTGAGCATCAATCGTAATTTATTGAAAAGATGAAGCTTACCATTAAAATCTTTGATGATTTGATTCAAATCTTGAAGGCTGATAAAAAACGCGATAGGCTCTCCTTTATAATATCCAAAGTTAGCCAATCGTTTGTCGAGAATTTGCTCTAACTGTTTCAACAAGGCCATAGCATGGGCGTGGGTAATGGGTTTCACGCCAGGAATCACGCCCCACGCTTTGTTATAAATGGTCATAAAATCTTCGGCATACTTTTCCTTTTTGCTCCATTCAATGCTTTCAAAAGTATAGTCCGGATTGGCTTTTATGCGTTCTGCTTTCTCCAACACCCGATCGCTGAGTCCTTGGTCACTCACCAAACGACGATAAGTATATTGATTAAAATAATTTTGAAAACCATAACTCTCGAACAAATCCTTGTAATAAGGGAAATTATAAGGCATATTATATACTGGTTCAGTAAATCCATCCACCAAAACGCCCCAAAAATTATCTCTGTCGCCAAAATTTATGGAGCCATCCATAGCTTCCATGCCTCTTTCTTGCAGCCAACTTTTGGAAGCGTCAAATAGGATATTGGCAGCTTCTTGGTTATTGATACAATCAAAAAAGCCGCAGCCTCCAGTGGGTTGGTCGTTGTTTTTGGCCGTGTTGGGATCAATAAAAGCGGCTATGCGACCTACAATTTGCTTTTGTTCGTTCAAAAGCAACCAACGTATGGCATCGCCTTTGCGAAGAAGCTTGTTGCCTTCAACGCTGAAAAGTTTTGTAACATCTTGATCTAAAGGACGAACATAAAATTTATCCTCCTTGTATAAAACTGACGGAAAGGCCAACCATTGTTTTTCTGTTGTTTTATTTGAAACCTGAACAAGTGTAAAGTTTGCCATACTGTGGTGTATTTCTTACAAAACAACGAAAAAAGGCGGTAGAATCAAACAGTTGCCAAGGCTTTTTTATAGGTTTGAATGGCTCTGTCGCGTGCAAAAGCATGATCAACAATGGGTTTAGGGTAGGAAAAATCGTTTAACTCCGGAATCCATTTTTGGATATAGACAAGACCTTGGTCGAATTTTTTGATCTGCTCCGAAGGATTAAACACCCTGAAATAAGGAGAGGCATCGCAACCTGTTCCCGCGGCCCACTGCCAGTTGCCTACATTTGACGACAGCTCATAATCCAGCAATTTGGCTGCAAACCAAGCTTCGCCCCATCGCCAGTCAATCAGGAGGTGTTTTGTCAGAAAGCTCGCAACCACCATTCGCACCCTGTTGTGCATAAACCCTGTGGCAGCCAATTCGCGCATTCCGGCATCCACCATGGGGTATCCTGTTTGACCTTGGCACCATTTTTCAAACTCCTCTTCGTTGTTTCTCCACTGCATTGCATTGTATTTTGAGTAAAAATTGCTTTGCTCACTTTGTGGAAAATAAAACATGATGTGCATAAAAAACTCACGCCAAATGAGTTCATTCAAGTAGGTGGTGCTGTTTTTCATTGCCTGAGCCGCAAGTTTCCTTATGCTCACAGTACCAAATCGTAGGTGTGGTCCGGCAATAGTGGTTCCATCTTGGGCAGGAAAATTTCTTGTTTGTTCGTATTGTTGGATGCGTTCATCCTCCGAACGAAGCGCAGGAACCTGAATGGGGGAGGGTTTCATTCCAATTTGATCCAAAGAGGGAAGCTCCCAAATTTGCTGTTGAAGATGGCTCAAAAACATTTCGGAGGGATATTCATGAAGGTGATCGGGTAGCAAATTTTCTTTCCATCGTTTGGAGAAAGGCGTGAAAACGGTGTAGGGCAAGCCATCGGATTTGAGTACATCTCCGGGCGCCATAATGACATGGTCTTTATAGGTTTCAAAACCAAACCCTGATTGCTGCAATAATTGAAACACCTTCTTATCGCGTTGCAAGCCATAAGGTTCATAATCGGCATTGGTAAACACTTTTTCGATCGGATATCTGGAAATGAGTTGTGAAAAAACTTCTAAAGGCTCGCCGTATAACACCAAGATGGAGGTTCCGTAAGGCTTAAGCTGATCATTCATTTTCTGCAACTGCTGATGAATGAATTGCACACGGGCATCATGAACATCTTCTATCTTTTCCAAAATGAGCCGGTCGAAAATAAAAAGCGGAAGTACCTGACGACCACTTTTTAAGGCTTTAAAAAGCCCATGATTGTCGTTCAAACGCAAATCCCTGCGAAACCAAAATATGTTGAACATCGTTTTTATTGTTCAACAAATAGCAACCAAAGATGTTTTGATTCAATAAAATTTTAGTTGAATAAAAAGAAGAGTGGCGGGTTAAGTGTCACCAAATCAATGATTTTGATTTCAAGTCTTTAAAAAGATTTCAAAATGCAAGATTTCTATTCTTTATAAATCCAAGCTTCAGGATAGAGGTTTTGAAGCTTTACTTTGGCATTCATGGCCTCTTTAAGGTTGTCATAAACGTCAATAGCCACCCGAAAACGGTCTTCTTTTTGAAGGATGCTGACATTGGTTAAACCGCTTTTTTTGTAACGCTTAACGGCCTCGTTAGCGTCGGCTTGGCTGTTAAAACTACCATAAATAATAAAATATCGGGCAGTTTTCGTACTGAGTTCAATGGTTTGCTCGATAGCATTTTCGGCTTGTTGGGTGCTTGAAACTTTCACCAACTGGGCGCAGCTTAACAGCTTGTCGGTGGGATCGGTACGTTGTCCAAACCAAATAGAAACATAGTTTTCACTCACGC
>JADYZK010000174.1 GCA_020853175.1 Bacteroidales bacterium | reverse complement strand
TTCTTTGATGAAGCCAATGCCCGCTTGGCGGATCAAACTTCGGGAGATGAAGCTGTTGCAGATGCAAAAACTACTGAAAGCGATGAAAATGCTACAGTTGATGCCACAACCGAAACAGAAGCTACACCTGCTGATACTACCAAAAGTTTGTTGGATAAAATCAGTGCCGATGCCGACACTACCGGAAAGGATGAAAATTTTGAGCAATATGCCAAAAAGAATCCTTTGTATGCTGTTTTGATGCCTTCTTACTTTCAAGATGAATCAGGTAAATTTTTCCCAGGCAATACCGCGAGAGTAGGACAAGCCCAAATCAAAGATACTGCCCGTGTAAACAATATGCTTCGCAAAGTTCAAGGTGTTTTTCCACGGAACTTGAAATTAGCTTGGACGGTTAAACCTCGCACAGCTGCCAATCAGCCTGATATGCTCGAATTGGTTGCCCTAAAAGGTTCACGCGACAACGCTGCCGCCTTAGGTGGTGAAGTGATCGTGGATGCACGCCAAGAAATTGACCAAAATGCTAAGGCCGAGGTAACCATTCAAATGAACAGCGAAGGAGCTAAAAACTGGAAACGTCTTACCGGTGAAAATATCGGCAAGCAAGTGGCCATCGTTTTGGATGATTATGTGTATTCATTCCCAGTGGTGAACGACGAAATTCCAAACGGACGTTCTTCTATTTCGGGTGGTGACATGACCATTGAAGAAGCACAAGATTTGGCCAACATTCTCAAAGCCGGTAAATTGCCTGCTCCGTCGCGTATTATGGAAGAAGCCGTTGTAGGTCCTTCATTGGGTCGCGAAGCTGTTTCAGCCGGTTTGTGGTCGTTTGTTCTGGCCTTTGTCATGGTCCTTTTCTATATGTGGTTCTTCTACAAGAAAGCCGGTATTATTGCCGACTTTGCTTTGCTCACCAACGTTTTCCTTTTGTTTGGTGTGTTGGCTTCACTTGGTGCTGTGTTAACCTTACCCGGTATTGCCGGTATCGTGCTCACCCTTGGTATGGCCGTGGATGCCAACGTGATTATCTATGAACGTATCAAAGAAGAAATGAGGGCCGGAAAAGGCATTCGTCTCGCAATTGATGATGGTTATAAAAATGCTTACTCAGCTATCATTGACGGTAACGTTACTACTTTGCTCACCGGTATTGTACTTTATGTTTTTGGAACAGGTCCGGTTCAAGGTTTTGCCACTACCCTCATCATCGGTCTGTTAACCTCATTGTTTACTTCTATCTTTATTTCGAGAATCATCTTCCACTATTTGCTCGACAATAACAAACCCATTTCTTTTGAAACAAAATTTACCAAGGATTTCTTAGCCAACACCAATATCAATTTCTTGGGGTTGCGCAAGAAAGCCTATATCTTCTCCATCGTGATGATTCTTATTAGCTTAGGTTCACTCACCTTCAGGGGATTGAATTACGGTGTTGACTTTACCGGTGGTCGGACATATCTTGTTCGTTTTGACAAAGATGTTACCGTTAAAGAAGTACGCGATGCTTTAGATACGCAGTTTACAATGAATACCCCTGAGGTGAAAACCTTTGGCCCCGATCGTCAGGTGAAAATCACCACCAAATTTATGATCGAAAGCGATGGCAGAGAAGTAGATTCATTGATTCAAAATATGCTTCACAAAAGCTTGTCGCCTTTGTATGCTCAAGCCATTTCTTACAACGAGTTTACATCTGATGAATCAACGAGTGATAAATTCTTAGGTATTTTGAGTTCACAAAAAATTGGACCAACCATTGCTGATGATATTCGGCAGAAGGCCATCATGGCTATCTTCTTCTCGTTGGTCATTATCTTTATTTATATTGCTATCCGATTCAAAAAATGGCAATATGGTCTCGCTGGTTTGATCTCATTGGCGCATGATACCATCATCGTTTTGGGTTTGTTCTCGCTATTTTATAGCATACTTCCTTTTAGTATGGAGGTTGATCAGGCATTTATAGCGGCCATTTTGACCATTATTGGTTACTCCATCAACGATACGGTAATTATTTTTGACCGTATTCGTGAAAACGTTAATCTACATCCTAAGAAACTTCTCCGTACCAATATCAACGACGGGATGAACAGCACCTTAAGTCGTACTGTCAATACTTCGGGAACGACCTTGTTGGTATTGTTGGTGATTTCTATCTTTGGTGGCGAGGTTATCCGCGGTTTCGTATTCGCTTTGTTCGTGGGGATCTTATTTGGAACCTATTCTTCTGTCTTCAATGCCAGTCCTGTCGTTTATGACCTTTTAGGTGGCGATAAGCAAGTGAAAGAAGCTGAAGCCAAAGAAGCTGCAACGAAAGATATAAAAAAGAAATAGTCTTTGTTCGACTTTGAGAAAGTCCGGTTGTCATCCTTATGGCAGCCGGACTTTTTTCTTTCTATTCGGTGACGAGGGCTGTTGGTGAACGCTTATTTTATACTTTTGTGATTCTAAAAAGAAAACCCATGCTACTCTTTTTCGATTTCGGTTCAGGTGAGATTATCCTAATTATCCTGGTTTTATTTGTTGTTTTAGGGCCAAAGCGGCTGCCCGACGTAGCCCGCACCGTTGGTAAAACAATCAACGAAATGAAACGCGCTTCTGCCGGCTTCAAAGATGAAATTAACAAGGAGGTGCAACGTTTAGACAAGGAGACGCGCCTGAGTGAGTTCTTGCAACAAAAGACTTTGACCAACAATAGTCCGCAAAAGCCCACTGAAGCTGTGGTAGAGGTGGTAGATACTTCTCTTGAAACAACCGTTGCTGATCCGGTGCCGGAAGCCGAAACCGGAAGGGTTGAAAGGAAGGTGTAAGTCATCCAATAAAATTGATTTCTCAACGTTAGCATTTCAGCAATGAATGAAACATCCATGATAAAATATTTCTCCATCCTATTCCTGTTGTCTTTTCTCCTTTTCAACAGCTTTGAAGCCGAAGCACAGCGCAATCCTGCCAAAAATGCAGATGAGGCGTTCTATATGATACAGTATTCGTTGGCTCTTGATAAGTACAAAAATGCTTATGGTAGGGTAAAAAGAAATACGTCGGAAAAAGATAGAATCAATTACCGTATGGCAGAATGCTACCGTTTAACGGGCAACACCAAAAGGGCCGAATCGGGTTATAAGAAAGTCATCAAAGCCGGGTTGCAGGAAAAGAACCCGGAGATTATTCTCATTTATGCCGATTTGCTCAAAATGAATCAAAAATATCCTGAGGCCATTGAGCAATACAACCTCTACACCGAAAAAGTTCCCGATGACCCACGCGGTTCTGCCGGTGCAGCTTCAACGGCTTTGATTGAGGAGTGGTTAGAAAACCCATCACGCTATGAGGTAACTGTTTTGAAAAAAGTAAATTCCCGTGCCGCTGATTTCGCACCTACATGGGCATCCAACAACTACAACGAGGTGATCTTTACCTCCACCCGTGACGGCTCAACCGGTAAAGATAAAGACGGTTGGACCAGCCAAAGTTTCAGCGACCTTTACACCGCTCGCCTCGACCGAAATGAGCAATGGAGTACGCCTGTTTTGCTCGACGATACGGAGCTGGTCAACACCAAAGGCAACGAAGGTGCGCCTTTTATGAACAGCAGTTACAATACTTTGTACTTTACCCGTTGCAGCAATATCGCCGGACAAGAAAGCGGCTGTCAGATCATGTCGAGCAGCCGTTCGGGCAGAAGCTGGAGCAATCCAACACAGGTTCAAATTAGAGGTATTGACAGCCTCGATGTGATTGGCCATCCTACCTTGAGCGAAAATGAACTGATGATTTATTTTGCTGCTGAACGCAAAGGTGGTTTTGGCGGTAAAGATATCTGGATGGCCATGCGCGATTCAAAAAAGGAATCCTTTAACCGTCCGTTAAATATAGGGCCTGTGGTCAATACCAAAGGCGATGAAATATTTCCATTTCTTAGAAACGACACCACTTTATACTTTGCGAGCAACGGCCATGGTGGAATGGGAGGCTTCGATATTTTTGTCAGTACCATTGACACTGCCGGAAACTGGGGCGTGCCTGCCAACCTAAAACATCCGGTCAACTCCATTAGCGATGACTTTTCAATCACCTTCCATCCCACAGAAGAGCGAGGTTTTTTTGCCAGCAACCGCGACAACTCAAGGGGAGTGGACAACCTGTATTATTTCATTGAGCCGCCGGTGCTGTTTACCTTAGCTGGCACTGTGAAAGATGAAAAAACGCTTCAATTTGTCGAAAATGCCAGCATCAAGCTGATCGGTTCAAATGGCAGCAGCGTGACTACCCGAACCAACGAAAAAGGTTATTATTTGTTTGGCAACTCGCAACTCAACAAAAACACGACCTATGAAATTATTGTTGACAAGCCGGGGTATTTCACCAAATCGTTGGTTGAAACTACCGTGGGTGTTGAGTTCAGTCGCGATTTTGTGAAAGATGTCATGCTCGAACCCATTCCTGAAAAGCCCATTCCGCTGCCCGACATCTTATACGATCTGGCGCGTTGGGAGCTAAAACCTCAATACGAAGACTCATTACAAGGTCTTATTCAAACATTACAGCAAAATCCAACCATCATTATTGAGTTGGCTTCACATACCGATAGCCGCGACAGCGATGAGCGCAATGACATTCTTTCGCAACGCAGGGCACAGTCAGTGGTGGATTATTTGATCTTGAGAGGCATTGATCCTGAACGGCTTGTGGCCAAGGGTTACGGCGAAAGGGTTCCGCGAGTGCTCGATAAAGCCTTTAAAGCCA
>JADYZK010000173.1 GCA_020853175.1 Bacteroidales bacterium | reverse complement strand
CTTTTATCATCTCAGTAAAAAATTCTTACCTCGAGCAGAGCAGCAAAGCCCTGTATTCGTATATCGAAAAGGACGGTTTGCCGTTTAATTTTCTCGATATTTATGCCAAAGCCTCCATCAATGCTGCTAATGGAAGCAAGATCAACTTCTTTGGTTTTAATTTCGACGACCGTGTTAACAATTACAAAGCCCTTTCCGATTTCGGATGGAAATCAGTAGGCGGCGGCTCCAACTTTTTGATCATTCCGGGAAAATCGCCCGTGCTAATCGAAGGCAATATGGCTTATTCGTCCTACAAAGCCGAACTTACAGAGCAGTCGGCACCCGAAAGAATGAGCGAAATCAACGGTTTCAACATGGGTTTTCATTTTACCTATTTCATCGGAAAAGACCTGATTAAATACGGAGTTGAAATTTTGGGATTCAAAACCCAGTTTAACTTCACCAACGGTGTGGGACGTAAAATCAACCAAATTGAAAACACTACTGAACTGGCGGGTTATGTACGTTATAAAGGCAGCTTTGGAAAGCTCCTTTTTGAACCCAGTTTACGTATTCAATATTATGCATCATTGGCCGAAATCAGTCCTGAACCCCGTTTAGCCATGAAATATCTTGTTTCCGATAGGGTGAGGATTAAGTTTGCTACTGGAATGTATTCGCAAAACCTCATTGCTGCCAACAGCGATCGCGATGTGGTCAACCTCTTTTATGGCTTTCTATCGGGCCCCGACAACCTTCCGGCCAAGTTTGACAACAAAGAAGTGAACACCAAGCTGCAAAAAGCCACTCATTTTATTTTAGGAACAGAGGTAGATCTCAACAGAAACCTCAACATGAATGTGGAAGGTTACCTCAAAAACTTTAACCAGCTCACCAACCTCAACCGAAACAAAATTTACGACGAAGCCACCGCTGATTTCTCCATCCCCGATCGTTTGAAAAAAGATTTTATCATCGAAAAAGGAGCTGCTTACGGCGCCGATTTGGCACTTAAATATGAAATGAACAAGCTTTATTTGTGGGCGGTGTACTCCTTAGGCTATGTTACAAAAACCTATGAGGAAAAAGCCGGCGAATTGTACAGCTACCGTCCGCACTACGACCGCCGTCACAACATGAACTTTATCCTTTCCTACACCACTGGAGCTAAAAAAGAGTGGGATTTCAGTGCGCGCTGGAACTTCGGTACCGGATTTCCGTTCACCCAGGTGCAAGGAAGCTATGAATATTTGTCGTTTACACAAGGCATCAATTCCGACTATACCACCGCCAACGGCCAACTGGGAACCATTTATGGCGACCTCAACGAAGGTGAGCTCCCCACCTATCATCGCCTTGATTTGGATGCCAAACGTCGTTTTTACTTCAGCGAAAAAACCGAACTGGAAATCAACCTCAGCTTAACCAACATCTACAACCGCGCCAACGTGTTTTATGTCGATCAAATCACAAACGAGGTATTGCGTCAACTACCGCTCATGCCCAGTATTGGAATCACTTTCTCTTTCTAATCAAAAATCAAAAGAATTTTATGAAAAAACAGTTTTCTCTTATTGGCCTTTTTGCCTCGATTGCTTTTGCAATGCTCATTGGCACAGGCTGTTCAACAACTCCAAAAAACGAAATGACACCACCTTTAGCACGTATCGAACCTCACACTTTGTCCATGCACGGCCTGGATCGTGTTGACAATTACTACTGGCTCAACCAACGCGAAAGCCCCGAAGTGATTGCTTACTTGGAAGCTGAAAACACCTACACCGACAGTGTCTTGGCGCATACCCGTCCGTTGCAACAAAAACTCTATGATGAAATGCTCAGCCGCATCAACCAAACGGATGTGTCGGTGCCTTACAAACAAAATGGTTATTTTTATTACAACCGTTTTGAAGAAGGCAAAGAATATCCAATTATTTGCCGCCGAAAAGACAATATGGAAAGTCCCGAAGAGGTGATGCTCAACGGCAACGAAATGGCCAAAGGGTTGGCTTATTTTGAAATTGGCGGATGGCAAGTGAGCAGTGATAACAATTTACTGGCTTATGCCCTTGACACCGTTAGCCGTCGTCAATACACCTTACATATTAAAAACTTAACTACCGGCGAGCTGTTCAGTGATGTCATTACAAACACTTCCGGAAATATGGCTTGGTCAAACGACAACAAGACCCTTTATTACAGCATCAAAGACGAAACCTTGCGGCCTTACCAAATTTTGAAACACACCCTTGGTAGCGCCTCCGCCGATGTGTTGGTCATGCACGAAACCGACCCAACTTTTTACAGCTTTGTGTATAAAACCAAATCGCAAGATTATATCGTTTTGGGTTCAACAAGCACGATGTCGGCTGAATTTCAATTTCAGCCTGCCGGCAATCCATCAGCACCTTTTGTGTTGTTTCAAAAGCGCCAAAGCGATATGCTGTACAGCATTGACCATTACAAAGATCATTTTTATATCCGCACCAACCTCGATGCGACCAACTTCCGTTTGATGAAAACTCCTATCGCAGCTACTGCAATGGAAAATTGGACTGAAGTGATTCCCCATCGCGAAGATGTGCTTCTTGAAGATTTTGAGGTATTCTCAGATTATCTTGTTGTGAGTGAAAGAAAAGAAGGCCTCATTCAACTTCGGGTGAAGAAATGGAACGACGACACCGATTATTACCTCGATTTTGGCGAGCCGGCTTACACCGCTTACACTTCTACCAATCCTGATTTCAATACCCAAAAACTACGTTATGGTTACACTTCGCTCACCACACCCAACTCGGTGTTTGAGTACGATATGGCCACCAAAGAAAAAGTTTTGCTCAAGCAACAAGAGGTTTTGGGTGGATACAATCCCGAAGATTATCAAACCGAACGCATTTATGCCACCAGTCCCGATGGCGTAAAAGTACCTATATCAATCGTTTATAAAAAAGGCCTTACTAAAAACGGCAATAATCCTACTGTTCTTTATGGTTATGGCTCTTATGGTGCAACTATGGATGTTTATTTCAGTTCATCACGCTTGAGTTTGCTCGACAGAGGATTCGTTTGGGCCATCGCTCACATCCGTGGCGGACAAGAAATGGGCCGTCAGTGGTATGAAAACGGCAAACTGTTGAACAAAAAGAACACTTTCCTCGATTTTATTGCCTGCGGCGAATACCTGATTGACCAAAAATTTACCAACAACAACAAAATGTTTGCTATGGGTGGCAGCGCCGGCGGTCTTTTGGTAGGAGCCGTCGTCAATATGCGACCCGACCTGTGGAAAGGTGTTGTAGCTCAAGTCCCTTTTGTTGACGTGGTGACCACCATGCTCGACGAAACCATTCCTTTAACAACAGGCGAATACGACGAATGGGGCAATCCGAATGAGAAGGAATATTTCGACTATATGCTCAGCTACTCGCCTTACGACCAAGTGCAAGCCAAAGAATATCCGGCCATGTTGGTTACCACCGGTTTGCACGACAGTCAGGTTCAATATTGGGAGCCGGCAAAATGGGTGGCAAAGCTGCGTGTCATGAAAACCGACAACAACCATCTTTTCCTGAAAACAAACATGGAATTTGGTCATGGCGGTGCTTCAGGGCGTTTCGAACGTTTGAAAGAAGCAGCCCTTGAGTATGCCTTCATGCTGAACGAAATCGGTATTCAACAGTAGGATTTTGTAATGAATTGATAGGTTTGGTTGGTGCAGGAATATGCTGTGCCAACCAAACTTTTTTATAAAAAATATAATTTTGCACAAGAGAAAGAAGTCATTCAAATTATTCATTTGAGGATTATATAGCATAAAAAACAATGGAAAAAGAATGGAGTATTGAGCGGCTCAATGCCACCAGCAAAGGCACTTTGATGGAACGTTTGGGCATAGAATATCTTGTGGTGGAAGAGGGATATGTGAAAGCCAAAATGCCCATTGACGAGCGCACCAAACAACCGATGGGTTTGTTGCATGGCGGCGGAAGTCTCGCGCTGGCAGAAACTGTTGCTGGTATTGGATCGGCCATTATCGTTGATTTGGAAGTAAACGACGTGCGCGGCTCTCATCTCAGCGCCAACCACGTGCGGGCCGGCAAAGACGGCTGGGTTTTTGCCGAGGCCAAACTGCTGCATCGGGGCCGAAACACCCACATCTGGAACATTGACATCACCGATGAAGATGGCCTTTTGGTTTCCACCTGCCGCCTGACCAACTTCATCATTCCAAAAACGATATCCTGAGCTGCCCAGTGATGCAAAT
>JADYZK010000172.1 GCA_020853175.1 Bacteroidales bacterium | reverse complement strand
TTTCTGCCTCCACATTGGCGCGGGTAGATGCATTCAAAGGATCACCCACATACAGGGCTTCCACATCAAAACCGAGCAAATCCTGCCAGGCTTTTACGGTTTTAAATACGCCTAACTGGTCAGGTTTTAAGGTAGTCGGCACAAGTACACGGTCTATCTTCAGTTCTTGAACACCGGCAGGGATTACCAGAACAGGGCAGGGCGCATGGCGTATCACCCGTTCGGTGTTGGAGCCAACCAGCATTTCTTTCCAACCGCTGGCGCCCATTGTTCCGATCACGATCAGGTCAGCAAACTCATCTTCGGCGACCTTTTTAACCACCGGCACCATTAATCCGGCCTCTATCGCAGCTTCTATCTGGATGCCCTTAAAACGAGGGTCATTCAAAATATCCGATTTTAATGTTTGTATCCGCTTTTTTAATTCCTGGTCATATTCCTCGATGTCGACAGCGGAGGCTGTATAAGCATACTCGCTTACAGGAATAATATAAGGAACGGTTTCATTGACATGCAGCAACAAAATACCGGCGTCAGCCCGCATGGCAAATTGACAAGCCAGTTTCAGCGCGTTGATGGAAGTTTCTGAAAAATCGACGGGGACGAGTATCTTTTTCATGGTTGTTGATTTGATGATGGTGCAAAATTGGGCAGCCGGCACTCAGGAATGCATTGATATCAGTCAGGATGCAAGATTATATTGGTCACCTAATAACCTATGCTGCCACAAGATTTCAAGATCCTATTTTCCGAAACACTAACATCGGCACTTTCGTTACAAACGACACCGATTCCGCCGTGCTGTGCCCAAAAAATTTATCGAACCATGTTTTTTTAGTATGACTAAAGAACACAACGATGGAAGGCCTTATTTTTTTGCACAACAGATCCAGTTGCGCAGGGAAACCTGCATTAAAGTCGTATTGCTCCAGGTACAATTGGTCCAGTTGTGGGTATTTCATTTGCCACATTTGCTTCAAATGCTCCTGGCTCAACCGTATCTCCCCTGGAAAATAGAAGTGTGCCAGATCTGCTTTAACCTGTAAAGCCTCAGCAAAGCCAGCAACTTTGCTCATTTCAAGGTCAATATTTTCCAAATCGGAAGCATACAGTACTTTTTTGATTTTTCTGACCCGGTATCGGTGCGGAACAACCAGAACAGGCACAGTTGACCGATGCAGTACATTTCCGGTATGTGTTCCTATGATTTTTAAAATACTGCCGGCGCCGCGCGTACTCATACAGATAAACTGAAAGTCATTGGCATGCGCATATTCCAACACGGCCTGTTCAGGATTTAAATGCTCCACAACAACACACCGGTGCCGGCCCGGCTGTACATGCATAGATCGGTGCAGTTTTTCCACAAAATGTTCCAGTTGTTGCTGATGGAAACGGCTTTGTTCCTGGAGGCTGTTTTTGATATGGTCGCGGTGTATAGTCGAGGGTATAAGGGCATGAAAACAATGAAAGAAAACCAGTTCCACTTCCATCTGCGTTGCCATTTGAATGGCGAAACGCATACCGGCTTTGGAAGCAGCGGAAAAATCGGTTGTGACGAGTATCTTTTTCATTGTGCAACAAGTTTTGTTTGTAAAACTGTATTTGATTTGTGCATAATCGTTTGCACTACCACACTGATGAACTGCTCAAATCAATCGAAAACTGGCGACGCCAAGCAAGCCTTTATCCGAATAGACCGATACGACGTATGTACCTTTTTTCAGGCGCTCTTCCAATCCATAATTTAATACAATACGTTGATTATCAATAATATTCTGGAACTGAGTGGCCTGCGCAACAATGGGCACATTGCCCTTTTCTGTTTTTATCGTTTCTTGAATCGGATTTTTAGAATCAACAGGTAATCCTCTGTCGTCGGTGATCACCAGAAACAGTTGCTGATTGCCACGATAGGGTAGAGGTACGTTGTTCAAATCAAAACTGATCTTGAGTTCGCGTATTTTCCTGGCCTTCACGCTCAGTTTGTCGTTGCGGCGTTCCAGTTCCACGCGAAAGGAAGTGGCTTTGTATTGTGCCGACTGTGTTTGCCTGATTTGAGATTCCAGTCTTTTGCCCAGTTCACTGACTTGCATGGAAAGTGAATCTGTAGTGCCGCGCAAACGTTCGTTTTCAGCGGTCAAAACGGCATTTTTTTGGTTTAAAACCGCTATAATTGTTTCATAACGATCATTCAGTGTTTGCAAATGCTGCACCTGTTTGCGCAAGGCATTTTCTTCACGAACATTCTCCTGGATAATGGTTTCCTTTTCGGCAACCATATCAATGACTTCAACCAAATCCTGCGCCAGCGAGTCATTTCCGACCCTTAGATCTGAAAAATCTGCCTCCAGTTGATCTAGGCGGGATTCCAGGCTGGATTTTACTTGCAGCAGCGAATCCAGCACAAATTCATGCTGCTGTGTTTCTGCTTGTCTTATTTTTTGCAGGCTGCCCAAACGATTCCATGACCAGATACCTAGTCCTGCAAACAGGATGAGTAGGATCACTGAGATCAAGGCAATGTTTTTGGCATTCAGAATAGGTGGCTTTGCAGGTGGAATGATTATTTCATCCGCCTGATCATCCAGTGCATGTGGATTTGCAATTTCAGAATGCTGATCCTTTTCTACACTGGGCAGGTTCAGTTCAAAATGTTGTTTGGGGTCGGGTTTGCGTGAAAAGCCTAGCATAAGATGTTAATTTTCAAGCAAATTGCAGGTTTAAGTGGCCATACCAAATGACATTGGTTGGGAGAGGTGATGATATGGGTCAGTAATTTGACATCACTGGAATTCTCAACATGGTATACTAATAGACTGCGCCCGAGCCATGAAATTGATCTTTTTAGGTAGATTTGAGATCATGTTTGAGTTCGCAGCAGCGTTACGGACCCAAAAAACTCTAAAATCTACCTAAAAAAATCAATTTTTGGCCGGGCGACCTCCCACCGCAACAAGTTTATTTGTATAAAAATCAAAAAAGGGCCGAGCAATTCAACGTTATAAAATCTTAAGTAAATTGCAGTCTAAATTAATAGCCCACATTCCTTAAAAGATGCAGTAATTATTCCTTCATAGAATGAATCTCATTGAAATATAAGGCCTTCAACCAAGAATGTTTCCTTATTACTATTTGTAATGATATTACAGATGTAATAAGTAGTAATGCAAATATTACTAATCTAAAGTTTGCGTTTGAAACCTTGATGATAAACGAAAAATAAAGCAATAAATGCAATATAAAAATAGATGAAGATAAAGTATTGTGAAAAGCAGGCATCCAAAAAACAATTAACCCTTTTCTAGGTTTTAGTTTCCCGTTTTTTATTTCAAATTTTTTTAGTGGATTATAGTGATAAGTAAATACTTTATCATGGTTCTTTTCATCTTCAATAGATTCTGCAATTAGTTCATACTTTCTTAAGATCCTAAATGCGACTATTTGATCTCTTCTAAAAGCAAATCCTTCATCAAAAATAATTTTAAAGTATATTAATAGTAAAATTTCAGCAATAACCATTAAAACAAAAACTAATTTTTCGTCATATTTTTCAACATCAAACCTTAGCAACAAGTACCCATACCCTGAAATAACACTTCCAACAATCAACAATAGTCGTAACAAAAAATCATTATTACTATTCTGATTTTTGG
>JADYZK010000171.1 GCA_020853175.1 Bacteroidales bacterium | reverse complement strand
TGTCCTGCACCGGTTTCGGCAATGATGCGTTTTTTTCCGAGATGCTTGGCCATCAACACTTGCCCGATGGTATTGTTGATTTTGTGGGCACCGGTGTGGTTGAGGTCTTCGCGTTTCAAAAAGATACGGGCTCCGTAGCGTTGCGACAAATTAGCAGCCTCGAACAAAGGCGACGGGCGACCTACATAATCATGCAGTAGGCGATTAAACTCTGCTTGAAAACCGGGTTGCGCCAAGATATCAAGATAGGTGTCTTGCAACTGCTTAACGTTAAAGTGCAGCATCTCAGGGATAAAAGCTCCGCCAAATTCGCCGTAAAATCCTTCTTTATTGACTTGATAGGGATGTGCTTCGTAGTTCATCAATGAATGTTTTGAGGGTTTGAATGTTTTTAATTCCTGGTGAAATTTCAAATTGGCTGTTGAGGTCAATGCCTTCGAGATGAGGGATGTGTAGTTCTAAGATTGCTGCTGCGTCTTCTGGCCCAACGCCTCCGCTGAGGTAAAAAGGATGTTCAAAAGGGTAATCATGGAGCAACTGCCAGTTGAAGGGTTTACCTGAACCGCCGCGCGCGGGCGATTGGCTGTCGAACAAAAAAGCATCAGTGTAAGGCAGGTATCTTTCCATTTTTTTATAATTCATTGCATCGCCCACCGCGAAAACCTTCCACACTTGATAGCTTAAGTCTTGAAGCTCCTTGCAATATTCCGGTGTTTCATCGCCATGAAGCTGAAGAATGTCGAGCCGGTTGCGCTGGCCACTTTCTTTCAATTCTTTTAAAGAAACATTCACGAAAACACCTGCTTTTTGAATGTTGCTTATATCAGGTATCACAAAATTTTTGCCCACAAATCTTGCCGTAGGCGGATAAAAAATGAAGCCCATAACGTTGGGTAACAAACTTGCAACTGCCGCAATGTTTTCAGCATCACGCAACCCACACACTTTAATTTTTAACATGGCACTTGAATTCTTAGGCTCTGTATCAATTTTTTACACGCTTTTTCCGGACGGGCGTGTTGCATAAAAAATTCTCCGATTAAAAATCCGTGGTATCCTTTTTCTTTTAAAAGCTGAATGGTTTGTGCGTCTTTTAATCCACTTTCCGCTACTTTAACCAACTCATTTGGAAGAATTTCAGCCATGCGGAGAGAGGTTTCAACATCGGTGGTCATAGTGTGTAAATTTCGGTTGTTGACACCAACAATCAGCTCGGATGAGGTGATTTTATCCATCTCGTTTTCGCCGTGCAACTCCAACAGCACTTCCAAACCCAACGAATGGGCCAACTCTGAAAAGGCAATGATTTCGTTTTTCGATAGCAAAGCCGCGATCAAAAGAATGGCATCAGCACCAATGGATTTGGCTTCAATAATCTGGTAAGGGTCAATAATGAAGTCTTTTCGGAGGATGGGGCAAAAATTGAACTTTCGCGCCAAACTAAGATCTTCGTTGCTGCCGCCAAAAAACTTATTGTCAGTCAGAACAGAAAGGGCAGAAGCGCCGGCCTGCATATATCCCAGCGTGGTTGTCTCAACAGAAGCAAATTCGTTGATCATGCCGCGCGAGGGCGATTGGCGTTTGAACTCGGCGATGATGCCGTTCAAATCTTGGCGTAAAAGGTATTTTTTTAACGAAACGGTGGTCGTGTCGAAAAAAATGCTTTTCTGCAAGAGCTTTTCTGGATAAAGGCTTTTCTTTTCTTTGATTTCGTGTCGTTTGTGCTCCACGATTTTTTCCAATTGTGAGGGGATCATTGTAATGAGATTAATTTTTTAAATACGTGCAGTGCTTTGCCGGAGGAAAGTGACTCGGCGGCGCGTGCAACAGATGTTGTAAGTGGTTCATCAAATGCACATTGCAATGCTAAGGCTGAATTGGCGATCACTACTTGATGTTGGGCTAAACTGCCTTTGTTGTCTAAAACGTTCATAAATAGGGCTGCATTTTCTTTGATGCTGTCGCCTCCGGCTATCTCACTTGAATGAAGGCGGTTTAAGCCAAAATCTTCGGGTTCGACCACCAACTCGCCTTGGTCTGTCAGCAAACGTGTGCCTGAGGTCAACGAACATTCGTCATAGCCGTCTAAGCCATAAATGACGCTGTATTTCATGCCCGATTGTTGTAAAATATAGTGGTACATCCGCGCCAGCTCCATACTAAAAACGCCTACCATTTGGTGGTTGGGTTTTGAGGGGTTGACCATGGGCCCCAGCATATTGAAGAAGGTTTTTACGCCCAATTCTTTCCTGATGGGGGCAACGGTTTTCATGGCGGGATGAAAAAGTGGGGCGTGCATAAAGCAAATGCCGGTTTCAGTAAGTTCTTTCCGCAAAGCTTCTTGGTCATTTTTAAAACGATAACCGAGATGCTCCAGCACGTTGGAAGAGCCGCTCACGCTGGAAACGCCGTAGTTGCCATGTTTGGCTACATGCAGTCCGGCGCCGGCCACAACAAAGGAAGCCAGGGTAGATATATTAAAGGTGTTTTTTTCGTCACCACCCGTTCCGCAGAGGTCAATGGTTTCAATGCCATCAAAATCAATGGGCAGACAAAGTTCCATCAGCGCATCGCGAAAGCCGCTAAGTTCTTGAACAGTAACGCCGCGCATCATAAAAACGGTGAGAAAGGAAGCGATTTGTGATGGATTTAAATCGCCTTGCGCGATGCGGATAAGAATTTCTTTCGCATCTGTATAATCCAGCAGTTGATGGTGGTATAAAGCCTCGAATAATTTTTTCATCTTTAGTTTTTTAACCAGTTAAGAATTATTTTTTCACCTTGAGGTGTGAGAATGGATTCGGGGTGAAACTGTACGGCGCTGAGGTCGAATGTCTTGTGCCTCATGGCCATAATCAAACCGTCGTCGCTCTCGGCCGTGATTTGAAAACAGTGGGGAAGGCTTGCTTTTGAAGCCACCCATGAATGGTATCTTCCGGCCAAAAACTCATCAGGCATATTTTGAAAAATGGTTGCCGAAGGGTCTGTAATTCTCACTTTGGTGGCCACTCCATGATATACTTTATCGAGGTTGACTAAGCTACCGCCAAAAGCCTCAGCCATAGCCTGAAGCCCAAGACAGACGCCAAAAATGCTTTTTTGGGCCGCGTAACGTTGAATCACATCGAGTAAAATTCCCGATTCTGACGGCAGGCC